>JBBSDI010000063.1:0-13526 GCA_038249585.1 Lysobacterales bacterium
CCCTGTGCCGCGACCACGGCGTGCCGCTGCGAATCTACGACATGAACCGCCCCGGCGATCTGATGCGCATCATGCGTGGCGAGCCGGTGGGTACGTTGGTCAGCGAGCGGGGCTAGGGCGCGGCCGAAGGCAGCGCAGCACATGGCGAAAGCGGCGGCGACTGACGAATGGGAAAGCCGGCATTGGGGAGTATCTCTGGCGGGTCCGCTCAGGCTGGCGCGCTTTCCCATTCGCCATTCGCCATTCGCCACTCTCCCGCCCCCAATCCCCCCCACCCCCCTTGCTATACTCCGGCCCCTTCCGACAAACCCACTGCGGCAGCGCACCATGTCGATCGCACCCATCAAGCAAGACGCCGAAACCCGCATGATCAGGAGCGTTGACGCGCTCAAGCACGACCTCACCCGCCTGCGCACCGGTCGTGCCAGCACCGCGCTGGTCGAGAACCTGCGGGTCAGCTACTACGGCAACGACACGCCGCTTTCGCAGGTGGCCAACGTCAGCGTCACCGATGCGCGCACACTGACCATCACGCCGTGGGAGAAAAACATGGTGGGTCCGGTCGAGAAGGCGATTCTCGCTTCCGATCTGGGTCTTACGCCCACCACCGCGGGCACCGTGATCCGGATCAACATCCCGGCACTGACCGAGCAGCGCCGCAAGGAACTGGCCAAGCACGTCGCGCACGAAGGCGAGAACGCCAAGGTCGCCGTGCGCAACGTGCGCCGCGATGCGATGCAGCAGGTCAAGGAACTGCTCAAGGAGCGCACCATCACCGAGGATGAAGAGCGCCGCGCCGAAGACGATATCCAGAAGCTCACCGACCGCTTCGTCAAGGACATCGATGCGGTGGTCAAGCACAAGGAACAGGAGTTGATGGCGCTCTGAGGCGCCCGTGACCGCCGCCCTGCCCATTGCCCCGCCAGCCGGCTCCGACCCCGGCGCGGGCGCTGCGTTGGCCGATCGCCTGCCGCGTCATATCGCCATCGTTATGGACGGCAACGGGCGCTGGGCGGAACAGCGCCGCCGTCCGCGCAGTTTCGGCCATCGCGCCGGCGTCAAGGCGGTACGCGAAGTGGTCGAAGTCTGCGTGCGGCAGCGCATACCGGCTCTTACCCTGTTCGCGTTCTCCAGCGAAAACTGGGCGCGTCCGAAGGCCGAAGTCAACGCGCTGATGGGCATGTTCTTGAAGGCGCTCGATCGCGAAGTCGACCAGCTGCACCAGGCCGGCGTGCGGCTGCGCTTCATCGGCGATCCCGGCGCCTTTCCGCTCGACTTGCAGGCGCGCATGCGCGCGGCCGAACAGCGCACCGCCGGCAATGCCGCGCTGTCGCTCAATGTCGCATCGAACTACGGCGGGCGATGGGACATCGCGCAGGCCTGCCAACGGATCGCCGGCGAAGTGCTGGCCGGGCGCCTGCAGCCGGACGCCATCGACACCGACCTGCTGCGCACCTATGTCAGCCTCGCTGACCTGCCCGATCCGGACCTGTTCATCCGCACCGGCGGCGATCACCGGATCAGCAACTTTCTGCTCTGGCAGTTGGCTTACGCCGAGTTGCACTTCACCGATGTGCTGTGGCCGGACTTCGATGCCGCCTGCTTTCAGAACGCGCTGGCCGATTTCGCCGGTCGCGAGCGGCGCTTCGGGCGCACCGGCGTGCAGATCCGCTCGGGAAGCGCGGAATGAGTTCGCTCAAGGAGCGTGTGCTCACCGCGCTGGTACTCGCGCCGATCGGGATCGGCCTGGTGCTGTGGCTGGAGCGCGAAGCGTTCGCGCTGGCCCTCGCGGTACTTTTCACTTTCGGATTGTCCGAATGGGCGCGGCTGATCGGCCTGCGTTCGCAAAGCTCGCGCCTGGCCTTGGTCGCGATCAACGCCGCAGCGATGGCCGCGTTGTGGGAATGGCGCAGCGAGGAACTGTTCCGCGTCGTGATCGTGCTCGGCATCGCGTGGTGGCCGCTGGCCGCCGTGTGGCTGGGCCACTTCGGCTTTGGCGCCGACCGCAGGCGACGCAATGTCGGGCTCAAGGCGATCGCCGGGTCGCTCATCGTCGTGCCCGCATGGGTAGCGGCCATCGTGCTGCACGAGCTTCCGCAACAGGGCCCGTGGTGGGTGCTGTTCGTGGTGGCGCTGGTCTGGTGCGCCGATATCTCGGCCTATTTCGCCGGGCGTCGCTTCGGCCACACCAAGCTCGCGCCACGCATCAGCCCGGGCAAGACGCGCGCAGGTGTTTATGGCGCGTTGGCCGGCAGTGCGGCATATGCCGCGATCGCGGGCGCCGCGCTCGGGCACGTCGCCAAGGGACTGGTACTGCTGGTCGCGCTGTCGCTGGTGACGGTGGTGTTCTCGATCGTCGGCGATCTGTTCGAGAGCCTGATCAAGCGCCATTCCAACCAGAAGGATTCAGGCAGCCTGTTTCCGGGTCACGGCGGCGTATTCGATCGCTTCGACAGCCTGTTCGCCGCGCTGCCGGTGTTCGTGGGCGGCAAACTGCTGTTGGGTCTATGAGACGCATCACACTGCTCGGGGCTACCGGTTCGATCGGCGGCAGCACGCTGGACGTGGTCGCGCGCCACCCGGACCGCTTCCAGGTGGTGGCCGTCTCGGCCCATCGCGACGTGGCCGGTCTGGTCGAATGCGCCAAGGCCTGCGGCGCGCAGTACGCCGCGATTGCCGATCCGGCACTCGAATCGGCGTTGGTGCTGGCATTGCGCGAGGCCAAACTCGGCACGCGCGCGCTGGCCGGTGTGGCCGCGCTCGATCACATTGCCACCCTGGCCGAGGTCGACACCGTGGTCGCGGCGGTGGTCGGTGCCGCCGGCCTCGCCTCGACCCTCGCGGCGGCCGCGGCCGGCAAACGCATCCTGCTCGCCAACAAGGAGTCGGTGGTGATGGCCGGCCCACTGCTGGCCGCGGCTTTGGTCGCTGGCGGCGCCAGCATCATCCCGGTCGACAGCGAACACAACGCGATCTTCCAATGTCTGCCGCGCGCCTACGCCAACGATCCTGCGCTGCATGGCATCGAGCGCATCGTGCTCACCGCATCGGGCGGACCCTTTCGCGGACGCAGTGCCGCCGAACTGGAGCACATCACGCCCGACCAGGCCTGCGCGCATCCGAAATGGCGCATGGGGCGCAAGATTTCGGTCGATTCCGCGACCCTGATGAACAAGGGCCTCGAAGTGATCGAGGCGCACTGGCTGTTCGGGGTGCCGCGCGAGTGCATCGAGGTGGTCATCCACCCGCAAAGCATCGTGCACTCGCTGGTCGCCTATCGCGACGGTTCGATGCTCGCCCAGTTGGGCCATCCCGACATGCGCACGGCGATCGCCTACGCGTTGGCATGGCCCGAGCGCGTGGATGCCGGCGTCGCCGCCCTCGATCTGGGCGCGATCGGCAAACTGGAGTTCGAAGCACCGGACACGGCCACCTTCCGCTGCCTGGACCTCGCCTATGCGGCACTTGCCGCCGGCGGCACCGCGCCGGCAATACTGAATGCCGCCAACGAGGTTGCCGTAGAGGCCTTCCTGAACGGCCGGATCCGCTTTAGCGGAATCGCAACGGTTGTCGCGGCTACACTGGAGGCTGTCAGCACCGGTCCGATCACGGCGCTGGAAGATGCGCTGCTGGCTGACGCTGCCGCCCGGCAACGCAGCCGAGCCGTGATTGCAACCCTGCAGGGCTAAGCCAGATGGAAGAGTTTTTCGGATCGGTGTGGTGGTTGCTGGTCACCCTGGGGCTACTGGTGACCTTTCATGAATTCGGCCATTTCTGGGTCGCGCGCCGCCTCGGGGTCAAGGTGTTGCGGTTCTCGGTCGGCTTCGGGCGCCCGCTATGGCAGCGCACCGGTCGCGACGGCACCGAATACGTGGTCGCTGCCATTCCGCTGGGTGGCTATGTGCGCATGCTCGATGAGCGCGAGGGCGAGGTCGCCGTGGATCTGCTCGATCAAAGCTTCAACCGCAAGTCGGTCTGGGCGCGGATCGCGATCGTGGCAGCCGGACCCGCGGCCAACATCCTGTTCGCGATAGCCGCGTTCTGGCTGATGTTCGTGGTCGGCAAACCCGATTTCCTGCCCATCGTCGCCGCACCGACGGGGCTGGCCGCCGAAGCCGGCCTGCGCGAGGGCGATCGCCTGCTGCAACTGGGCGACCGCTCGATCGACAGCTGGACCGATTCCACCATCGGCCTGATCGAGGCCGTGCTCAACCGCGCCGATGTGCCGCTGCGGGTCGCCGATGCCAACGGCAATCAGCGCACCCTGACCCTGCCGATGTCGCGTCTCGATCTGGCGCTGGATGAGCGCGAGGCGCTCAAGGCGCTGGGCATCAGGGCGCGCACCCCGGTGATCGAACCGGTGATCGGCAAGGTCATCGCCGGACGTCCGGCCGAGCGCGCCGGGCTTCGCGACGGCGATCGCATACTCACGATCAACGAGCATCCGGTGGCCGATTTCGAGGCCATTTACAAGCGCATCCAGAGCGAGGCGGCGCGCGATCGTGCACTGAGCCTGACGGTCCGCCGCGAGGGCAACCTGCTGACCCTGCGCGCCACCGCCGAGTCCGGCACGGGCGCCGACGGCACGCCGAACTTCCAGCTCGGCCTGATGGCACCGCCGGTGGCCCGCGACACGGTGCTGCAATATGGGCCGCTGGAGGCCATCCCCGCTGCCGTTCGCGAGACCTGGCGCCTGACCACGACGACCATCGTGTTCCTCAAGCACATGGCGCTCGGCCGGGCCTCGCTCGACAACGTGGCCGGACCGATCGGGATTGCCCAGACCGCGAACTTCTCGGCCTCGTTGGGGGTCGCGTGGTTCCTGTCGTTCCTGGCCCTGATGTCGCTTTCCATCGGGATCCTGAACCTGCTGCCGATCCCTGTATTGGATGGCGGGCACCTGCTGTATTACCTTATCGAGGTGCTGAAGGGCAGCCCGGTCAGCGAGCGGGTGCTGGTTGCAGGCCAATACGTCGGCCTCGCCCTGCTTGCAGGCCTCATGGGTCTGGCGTTCTTCAACGACATCGTTCGCCTGATTTCCTGACCGGCCGGTTGCAGCCTGCCGCCCTCGACCACAACGCGCACGCCGGCTCCACGAAGAATCGGCGGTGGCGCGGTTCGAACGATCTCCGGGCGCAGTTGGCGCCCGCACGGCGCAGGATGCGCCGCGGAACGGCCCGCTGCGGGCCGTTCGCAGGATCAGTCGGGCTGCGTCCAACAACAAGAATCCATGACCGCAGCGCTGGATGCGCGGCGGCCAACCTGACGGAGTGACCTGTGAAGCGTATCGCTGCCCTGCTGCTGCTTGCCTGCCTCGCGGCCGATGCCCGCGCCTTCGACGCATTCGTGGCCAATGATATTCGTGTCGATGGGCTGTCGCGAATCTCCGCCGGCACCGTGTTCAGCTACCTGCCGATCGAAAAGGGCGACCGTGTCGACCGCCCGCGTGCGGGCGAAGCCATTCGAGCGCTGTACAAGACCGGCTTCTTCCGCGACGTGCAGCTGTCGCGCCAGGGCCAGATCCTGGTGGTCACGGTCGTCGAGCGCCCCGCGATCTCCAAGATCGCGATCGAGGGCAACAAGGACATCAAGGACGAAGACCTGCTGCGCGGCCTGCGCGAGGTCGGCCTGTCGGAAGGCGAGACCTTCGATCGACTGCAGCTGGACCGTCTGACCCAGGAACTGACCCGGCAGTACAACAACCGCGGCAAGTACAATGTCACGATCAAGCCCACCATCAAGGAGCTCGACCGCAACCGGGTCGAGATCACGATCGATATCGTCGAGGGCAAGGCGGCCAAGATCAAGCACATCAATCTGGTCGGCAACAGCAAGTTCACCGACGATGACATCCGCGAAGACTTCGAACAGAACGACAGCAACTGGCTGTCGTGGTACAGCCGCGACGACCAGTACTCGCGCGAAAAGCTGTCCGGCGATCTCGAGAAGCTGCAGTCGTTCTACCAAGACCGCGGCTATGTCGATTTCAACGTCGAGTCGACCCAGGTCGCGATCAGCAACGACAAGAAAGAAATCTTCATCACCGCCAACGTACGCGAGGGCGAGATCTATGCGATCTCCGAGATCAAGATCGCGGGCGATCTGATCCTCGAGGAATCCGAGCTGCGCCGGCTGGTGATCTCGGCGCCTGGCGAGACCTTCTCGCGGCGCAAGCTCGAAGCGACCGCCGAGGCGATGACCAAGGTGCTGGCCAACATCGGCTATGCGTTCGCCGACGTCTCGCCAGTGCCCCAGCTGGACAAGGAGAATCGCACTGTCGCGGTGACCTTCTTCGTCAATCCGGGCAAGCGCGTGCAGGTGCGCCGGATCAACTTCCAGGGTAATACGCGTACCCAGGACGAAGTGCTGCGTCGCGAGATGCGCCAGTTCGAGGGCGCATGGTTCTCGCAGGCGGCGATCGACCGTTCCAAGATCCGGCTGCAGCGTCTGGGTTTCTTCAAGACCGTGGAGATCGAGACCCCGCGCGTCACCGGCAGCGACGACCTGATCGATGTCAACGTCAAGGTCGAAGAGCAAAGCTCCGGTGCATTCCAGTTCGGACTCGGCTACTCGCAGCTGCAGGGGCTGCTGACCTCGATCTCGGTCACCCAGCGCAACTTCCTCGGCACCGGCAACAGCATCGGCGTCACCGCGCAGAACAACATCATCGCCAAGACGTTCGAGGTGTCCTACTTCAAACCATATTTCACCGACGACGGTTTGAGCATTGGCTATAACGTCGGCTATCGCGAGCTCGACCAGGGCGAAGCCAACATTGCCAGCTACACCTCCGACATCGCCAATGGCGAAGTGATCTTCGGCGTGCCGCTGACCGAGACCGATACCGTGCAACTTTCGCTCGGGATCGATCGCAACCGCCTGACCACCATCGACGGCCTGACCCCCAACACGTTGATCGACTTCCTGGTCGCCGAACTGGGCGATCGCGAACGAAACCCGTGCTTCGACCTGCCCGACGCCGGCGGCGTGCTGCCGCAGACCTGCCAGAATCCGGGCGACAACCGTCGCTGGACGATCAACACCTGGACCGCGAAGGCGTTCTGGGCGCGCGACTCGCGCAACAAGTTCTTCGCGCCGACCCGCGGCGCCTTCCAGCGCTTCGGCGCCGAGGTGGCGATGCCCGGTTCGGATCTGGAGTTCTACAAGATCACCTACCAGGCCGCGCGCTACTTTCCGGTCAACAGCTGGATCACCCTGCTCGCCCGCGGCGAGGTCAACTATGGCGACGGTTACGGCGACACCGACGGGCTGCCGTTCTACGAGAACTTCTACGCTGGCGGCACCCGCGACGTACGTGGCTTCCAGGACAATACCCTGGGTCCATGCGATGCGACCCTGCTGTCGTTCGGCGGCGACTGCCAGCCGCTCGGCGGCGCGTTCAAGACCACCAGCAGCCTCGAGATGATCTTCCCCACCCCGTTCGCCAAGCGCAACGAGGACTCGACGCAGATATCGGCCTTCTTCGATGTCGGCAACGTGTTCACCGACTTCAATGCGTGGGACGCCGGTGAGCTGCGCGGTTCGGTTGGCTTTTCGTTCAAGTGGCAGGCTCCGGTGGGGCCGATCGTGGTCAACATCGCAGCACCCTTGAACAAGAAGGACGGCGATCGTACCGAGACCCTGCAGTTCTCGTTCGGCAATACGTTCTGAGCATCGCGCGGACCGGCGCGAGATCCGATGCACAGACAACCACCGGCAGCCCGGCCGCACACCGGCAGTGCACGCCCGTGCTCGGCCATCTGTTTGCTGCTGGCCTGCGCAGTGGCGAGCCTGCCATGGCTGGTTGCGGATTCCGCCGCACAAAGCGGCCGTATCGGCTATGTCGACATGAAGCGCCTGCTCGACAATGCACCGCAGGTGGCGGCGGGGCGCGATGCGCTGCAGCGCGAGTTCGCCCAGCGCGACGCCGAGCTCAAGCAGCAGGAGCAGCAGCTGACACAGATGGAGGATCGCCAGCGTCGCGAGGGCGCCCTGTTGCCCAAGGACGTTGCCGACGCGCAGCAAGCGCAGGTCAACACACTGCGTCGCAGCATCGAGCGCCAGCGCGTGAAGCTGCGCGAGGAACTCGGCGCACGGGCCGACCTGGAAACGCGCCAGCGCTGGGGCGAGATTCAGGATGTAGTGGTCGAGTTCGCCCGCGAGGATGGCTACGATCTGGTCTTGCAATCGCCGGTCATCTACGCGAGCGCGGCGATCGACATCACCGACGAAGTCCTGGAACGCCTGCGCAGCAAGGCTGCTGCCGCTCGCCCACCGCAATGAACACCGCGCACGAGTTCACGATCGGCGCGATCGCGGCACGCTTCGAGCTGGTGCTGCGCGGCGATCCGGCATTGACGGTCGACGGCGTCGGCACGCTGGCGGGTGCCGGACCGCGTCAGATCGCATTTCTCGCCAATCCGGGCTATCGCGCGCAGGCCGGCGACTGCCGCGCTGCCGCCATCGTACTGCGCGAGGCCGATGCCTTTCTCGCGCCCGCTGGTGTGCTGCTCAGTCGCAATCCCTACGCCGACTTCGCACGTATCGCTGCACTGTTCGAGCGGCGTCCGCGCGCGCAGGCAGGCGTCCACGCCACGGCTGTAGTCGCGCCAGGTGCCGAGGTCGATCCCACGGCGAGCATCGGGCCGCATTGCGTGATCGACGCGGGCGCCCGGATTGCCGCCGGCGCACAACTCGGGCCGGCCTGCATCATCGGCGCGGACTGCGTGGTCGGCGTCGATTCGCGGCTGGTTGCACGGGTTACCCTTCTCGAGCGCGTGCAGCTTGGGCAGCGTGTGCTGGTACACCCCGGCGCGGTCATCGGCGCCGACGGCTTTGGACTGGCACCCACGCCCGAGGGCTGGACCAAGGTGCCGCAGCTTGGCGGGGTGCGGATCGGCGATGATTGCGAGATCGGCGCGAACACCACCATCGACCGCGGCGCGATCGAGGACACCGTGCTCGACAACGACGTACGACTCGACAACCAGATCCAGATCGGGCACAACGTGCGGATCGGCGCGCATACCGCCATGGCCGGCTGCTCGGCGGTTGCCGGCAGTACCCGGATCGGAAGCTGGTGCCTGATCGGCGGCGGGGTCGGTATTGTCGGCCATCTGGAAATCTGCGACCGCGTCACGATCACTGCTATGAGTCTGGTCACCCACACGATTCGCGAGCCGGGGGAGTATTCCTCGGGCACGCCGCTGCAGGCCAACCGCCTGTGGCGCAAGAACGCCGCACGGTTTCGCCAGCTCGACATGCTGGCCCGCCGGATCGGCAGGCACAGGCAGGAGAAGGAAAGTGAGTAACGAGAACAAGACTGCCGCGACGGTGCAGCTGCCGGTCGACGTGAACAAGATCCTCGCCATGCTGCCGCACCGCTATCCATTTTTGCTGGTCGATCGGGTTGTCGCCTTCGAGCCGCACAAGCGACTCACGGCAATCAAGAATGTCACGATCAACGAGCCGTTTTTCCAAGGCCATTTCCCTGGCCTGCCGGTCATGCCGGGAGTGCTGATCATCGAGGCGCTGGCGCAAGCCTCGGGCGTTCTGACCCAGCTGTCCGACGGCGGTCCGTCGGTGGAGAAGCCGGTCTACTACCTGGTCAAGGTCGACAAGGCACGCTTCTCGAAGATCGTGGTGCCGGGCGACCAGCTGGAACTGCATGTCGAGCAGAAGCGCATGCTGCGACGGATGGGTCTGTACGCATGTCGCGCCACGGTCGATGGCAAGGAAGTCGCCAGCGCCGAGATCCTGTGCGCCGAGCGGAGCCGCTGAGGTGGCGGCCGGCATCCATCCCAACGCGCTGGTCGACCCCGGCGCGAGGATCGAAGCTGGTGTCAGCATCGGACCGTTCAGCGTGATCGGCGCGCAGGTGGAGATCGGCACCGGCAGCGTGATCGGTCCGCACGTGGTGATCGATGGTCCGACCCGGATCGGCCGCGACAATCGCATTTTCCAGTTCGCATCGGTTGGTGCCGCGCCGCAGGACAAGAAGTATGCCGGTGAGCCGACCACGCTGGAGATCGGCAATGGCAACACCATCCGCGAATTCGTCAGCATCCATCGCGGCACCGTGCAGGATGGCGGCACGACCCGCATCGGCGACGACAATTTGATCATGGCCTATGTCCATATCGCCCACGATTGCACCGTCGGCAACCACACCGTCCTCGCCAACGCCGCATCGCTGGCCGGCCATGTGCGCGTCGACGACTATGCGATCCTCGGCGGGTTCTCCCTGATCCACCAGTTCTGTCAGGTCGGCGCGCATGCCTTCACCTCGATGGGCTCCATCATCAATCGCGATGTGCCGCCTTACGTTACGGTGGCCGGCAACTTCGCCGAACCGCGGGGCATCAACTCCGAAGGGCTCAAGCGACGCGGCTTCGACGCCGCGCGGATCACCGCAATCAAGCGCGCCTACAAGACCCTCTACAAGTCCAGCCTGCCGCTGGCCGAGGCGCGCGCCCGGCTGGCGCTCGCGGCCGACGACGCGCCGGACCTGCGCCTGCTGCTGGACTTCATCGATCGCAGCGAACGCTCGTTACTGCGCTGACTGCGCTGGAAATCGCGTGCCACACACGACGAATGCTTGCGTGCTGCGCAGACACGACATCCGAGCGTGGTGAGCACACCCGGCACTCGCTCGCGATGAGCGCAGGTGCGAAAAGCCCGGGATCCACGGCACAGGTCCCGGCCGTGCGCAGACTTGTGTATGGTGGGCGGCGATCGTACGAGCCCGTTGCCGATCGCACTCCTGCCGCGAAAACCGCATGTCGTCACCCAATCCTCCAGTTGCGCCTTTACGCATCGCGCTGGTGGCCGGCGAAGCGTCCGGCGACCTGCTCGGCGCGGGTCTGATCCACGCGTTGCGAGAGCACTATCCAGATGCGCAGTTCGCCGGCATAGGCGGTCCTGGCATGCAGGCTGCGGGGCTCGATGCATGGTGGGACTGCAGCGAGTTGGCGGTGATGGGAATCATCGAGGTATTGCGTCACCTGCCGCGGCTGCTCGCGCTGCGCCGCGCGCTGCTGGTGCGCACTCGTGCCTGGCGGCCGGACGTGTTCATCGGCATCGATGCGCCCGATTTCAATCTCGGCGTCGAACGCCGCCTGAAGCGGCGTGGCGTGCGAACCGTGCACTATGTGAGTCCCTCGGTATGGGCCTGGCGGGAGTCGCGCGCGGCGCGTATCGGGCGCAGTGCCGATCGCGTGCTGTGCCTGTTCCCGATGGAGCCGGCGATCTATGCCCGACACGGCGTCGATGCGCGCTTCGTCGGCCATCCGCTGGCCGACAGTTTCGCGCTTGAGCCCGATCGATCCTTCGCACGGCGTGCGCTGGGGGTGCCCGAGGAGGCACCCGTTCTGGCACTGCTGCCCGGATCGCGACTGGGCGAGATCGCGCGACTGGGGCCGATCTTTCTCGATGCGGCGCGTCGACTCGCGACACGGATTCCTGGCCTTGTGGTCCTCGCGCCGATGGCCAACCCGGCGTGCCGCGCGGCGCTGGAGACGATCGATCCGACGCTGGCCAGTGCCGACTCGCGCGTACGACTGATCGACGGTCAAGCCCATCAGGCCATGATCGCGGCCGACGTGGTGCTGCTGGCCTCCGGCACCGCGGCGCTCGAGGGCATGCTGGCCAAACGGCCGATGGTAGTGGGCTATCGGATCGCTGCGCTCACCTACTGGATCGTGCGCAGCTTCGGCCTGATGCGCATCGACCGCTATGCGCTGCCCAACGTGCTGGCCGGTGAAGTCCTGGCGCCGGAGTTGATGCAGGACGAGTGCACCGCGGAAAACCTGGCCGCGGCCGTGCAGCGCTGGTTTCGCGAGCCGGATGCGGTGGCCGCATTGCGGCCGCGCTACCTTAAGATCCACCAGCAGCTACGCCGCGATGCCAGTCGCAGTGCAGCGGCGGCGATCGCTGAATTGCTGCCGGGCGCGATCCCGCCGCAGCTGTCGATGCATGGCTGATTCCGCGCATTCGCACGCTGGGGGATTGATCGCCGGCGTCGACGAGGCAGGCCGCGGACCACTCGCAGGTCCGGTGGTCGCTGCCGCAGTGATCCTCGATCCCGCGCGCCCGATCGCAGGCCTCGGCGACTCCAAGGCCCTGAGCGCTGCACGCCGCGAGAAGCTGTTCGACCTGATCATCGAACGCGCGCTGGCCCATGCGGTGGTCATGGTCGCCGTCGCGCAGATCGACCGCATCAACATCCTGCAGGCGACCCTGTTCGGCATGCGCCACGCGCTGTTGGGACTCGACCCTGCACCCGCCCATGCGTTGATCGACGGCACCCAGATTCCGCGCGATCTGCCATGCACCGCCACCGCGATCATCGATGGCGACGCGTTGGAAGCGGCGATTGGCGCTGCGTCGATTCTCGCCAAGGTGGCGCGCGACCGCTACATGCAGCGTCTGCACGCCAGCTATCCCGACTACGGCTTCGATGCGCACAAGGGCTACGGCACGCCCGAGCATCTGCTCGCACTCGAGCGCCTTGGGCCCTGCCCCGAGCACCGACGCAGTTTTGCCCCGGTGCGGCGGCTGCTGGCCCCGCGGTTGTTCGGCAGCTGAAGCGCGGCCTGCGCAGGGCGCTGCCCTCAGTCCTGCCGCTCGGCTTCCTCGCGCCCCTGCTGGCGGATCGCTGCCTCCTGGCGCGCGTCGTCGATCGACAGCATCACGGCACCGACGTCGGCCTGCCGCTGGTCGAACACGAAGCGACCGCTCAACGCGGAATCGGGGCGCAGTTCGCCCTGTTCGAACAGCGCCCACATCTCCTCGCCAAAATGGGTGTCTGCCAGCTCTGGTGCGAACCGCGCAAGACTGTCGCGCAGGTTGTGCACATCGCGCAGCAGCATCGTACGCGCGGCGTTGTTGCCCGCGGCACTCACCACCTGCGGCAGATCGATGATCACCGGTCCGGCCGGCGAGACCAGCACGTTGTACTCGGACAAATCGCCGTGGATCAGTCCCAGGCACAGCATGCGGACCACGTCGCGGATCAGTTCTGCATGATAGGCGAGCGCGGTGTCGGTGGACAGTTCGACCTCGCCCAGGCGTGGCGCGCTGTCGCCGTGCTCGTCGGTCACCAGCGCCATCAGCAGCACGCCGTGGAAATAGCCGTGCGGCTGCGGCACCCGCACGCCCGCAGCTGCCAGCCGATACAGCGCATCGACCTCGGTGTTCTTCCACTCGATTTCCTGCTCACGCCGCCCGAAGCGGGTCGCCTTGCCGATCGCACGCGCCTCGCGACTGCCACGCACCTTGCGCCCTTCCTGGTACTGCACGCGGGCCTGGAAGCTGCGCTGCGCGATGTCTTTGTAGACCTTGGCACAGCGGATCTCCGCGCCACAGCGCACCACGTACACCGCAGCTTCCTTGCCGCTCTTGAGCGGACGCAGTACCTCGTCGATGATCCCGTCATCGATCAACTCCTGCAGGCCCTTGGGGGTTTTCATCGATCGCGCTCGGGTCGCGGCATGGGCCGGCATTATTGCGCATTCGGGCGCCGGCCG
>JBBSDI010000064.1:0-13369 GCA_038249585.1 Lysobacterales bacterium
TCGCCGCGGCTCAATGCCCACGAATTCGCCGCGCCGGATGCGGTGCCGCCGACGTAGATCGAATTGTAGGCTGCGGTAAACGTGTTGCCGCCAAACGCGAAGTCGAAGATGCCGCGCACGACCTGGGCATTGGCGAAGCCCGGCACGATCGACACGAAGTTGTTCACGACCGTCACCGCGGCAGGCGTTCCGCTCGCGCCATTGAACACGATGCCGCTGAGGATGGCAGTCGAGCCGGTGGTGCTGGCGAAGCCGAAGATGCGGTTGCGCGAGACCGTGCTGCCGCGCGCATCGTTGAGCACGATGCCAGAAGTGGCCAGGTTGGTGGTCAGGTCGCGAATCGTGTTTTCGGTGAACAGGTTTGCACCCAATGCGCCGTTGACCGCGATGCCGAACAGTGCCGTCGTGCGCGGCGCGGTCTGGAAGATCGTATTGCGCGCGACCGTGATGCTGTCGGTGCCGACGCCCACGAACACGCCGGCCTGACGGAAGTTGAACAACTGGTTGTCGCTGAACTGCAGACCGCTGTTGGTGATCGTGAGCGACGTCGCGGTCGAGCCGATCAGGTTGAACGGCGGCAGTCCGGCCAGGTCGCTGCGGTCGCGCAGCGTATTGCGCACGATCTGGATGTTGTCGTTGCCGGTCACCGTGCCGACGCCGATGGTCACCATGGTGCCGTTGGTGGCGCTCTCCACGGTGGTGTTGCGCAGCACGTGGTTGGACGCGTCGTTGGCGTAGCGCACTGCCAGACCGGTGCCGAGATCGCGCAGCAGCAGGCTGTTGCCGCCACTGTTGAGCCCGTCGATCGTGACCCGATCTGCACCGTTGAAGTCGAGCAATGCAGCCGTGGTGGCAGCCGTGGTGCCGATGACCTGGCGTGTCCCGCTGGGGCGGATGGTCAGCGTGTAGCCGCCAGTGCCTTCCTCGGTGAATGGCAGCAGCGCCACCGCGCCGGTTTCGCCGCTCAGATCCGTGCTGATGGTGACCACCACGTTGGCAGTCAGTACGCCGGCATTGATCACGGCGAACAAACCGCCCGGGTTGGTCAGCGAAGTGATGGTCTCGCCGGTGCCGACGTTGGACGCGGCCGGGAATCCGGCCACGATGCTGTACGTCGCGGGCGTGGTCGGCGGGGTGGTGATCGTATTGACGTTGGTTGCGGCGAAGCCGGCCGAGGGGTTGGCCGTCACATTGCCGGCCGTATCCTGGGCAACCACGAAATAGGCCACGACATCGCCGGTGGTGACTGCGCCGATCAGCGTATTGTCGATCGTGCAGCTGTACGCGGGGCTGCTGCCCGCGCACTGCGTCGACACGTACACGCCTGCGTTCTTGCTGAAGTAGATGCGCGGTGCGGTGGCGCCGCCGGCAACACCCGACGGATCGGTGATCGTGGTGGCGAGCACCCGGTTGGCGACCAAGGTCGTAGGCCCGAACGCCGCGTAGACGATCGACGGCGGAATGGTGTCGATGGCGACGCCATTGAATTCATCGGCGCCGATATCGGGAAAGCTCGCGCTTCGCGCATTGCCATCGACGTCGACCGCGATCCCGGCGACCGGGACGCCGCCGCTTTCCAGCTGGGTCGGCACCAGCGGATCGATGTGCAGGAAGTCACTGCTGGCGCCTGCGGTGCTCAGGAAGCCTGGATTCTCCGTGACCGACTGCGCGTCGCGGCCCGCGACCCGCGCCTTGAATGCCGCCAGGGTCTGGTCGACGTCGGTACCGTCGGTGAAAATTGCATTGTTGGGACCTGGCGCCCCGGCGAAGAAGGCGTTGTTGTTCGACGCTGCCGCATAGGTGGTGAGGGTCGCGCTGCTGCGCCGGTAGACCGCGCTGATGCCCGCGCCGGTAGCGGTCGAGGCATTGACCAGCACGTTGTTGCGCAGCGTCAGGTTCGGCGTGGTGGAAGCCGACAGTGCACTGGAGCCGAACAGCGCCCCGGCGCTGGTTGCCGCCAGACGCACGGTGTTGAACGAGGCGTTGATCGTGGTGCCGCCGCTGAGGTTGATGCCGAACAGCGAATTGGCCGCATTGAGGTTTGGCGCACGGATATCGCCGAGCAGATTGTTGAATACGTTTGCCGTGCTGCCGGCGGAAACCGTGATGCCGCTGGCAGCGCCGGCGGCGTTGCTGTTTTCGATGTTGTAGACCTTGTTGCCCGCGATCGCCTGCGTGGTGCCGCCGCTGACCAGGATGCCGGTGACCGTGCCGGCGCCCGAGCCGCTGAGCGAGTGCACCAGGTTGCCGCTGAGGTTCTGGTTGCCGCTGGTGCTGACGATGCCGGTCACTACACCCGTACCACTGACGTTGCTGATGGTGTTGCCGGAGACATCGTTGCCGGCAAAGGTGTTGTCGGAGAACGACACCGCCAACACCGTGGTCGTGCCGGTGGTGGCATTGACCAGATTGTTGAAGGTGTTGCTGGTGATCGTCTTGCGCGAGCCTGGCGTGGCGCCGTCGGCGCTGCGCCATGATTCGAGGGTGGTCGCACCGGTTCCCGACAGCGTCACGTTGGAGAAGGTATTGCCCGTGTTGGTTTCACTGACCGTAGCTGGCGAGGAGCCGAAATTGTCGTAGAAGCGCACGGTGCCGCCGGCACCGGTCTTGCTGAACTGGGTCACGATCGCGTTGTTGTTGACCGCCACGGTTGCGTTGGCGGTATGGGTGAAGCTGTTGCCTATCAGCGTGACGCCGCCGGTCGTGGTCAGGGTCAGGTTGGTGAAGGTATTGCCATTGATCGTGGTCGTCAGCGGACCAGCCGTCGCGGATCCGCCGAGCGAGATACCCGTGTATGCGCCGCTTGATGCGACGGTGTGCCCGCTGGTATGCAAGTCGTTGCTATTGAGGACGACGGACCCAGTAGCGGTGCTCGCACCGGACTCGACCACGATGCCCGCGACGGCGCCACTGGCAACCGCGCTGCGCAGCGATACGCGGTTGTTGCTGATCGTGTGGGCGAATGCGCCGGTCGGCGGGGCGCTGAAAGAGGGCAGGAAGATGCCGCGCAGTGTGCCGCCGACAGTGCCACCATTGGAGCTGGCGATATCGTTGAACTGGATATTGGCCGCGCGCGTGTTGCGCACCAGGATGCCGTTGACCGTGCCTGAAACGTTGACGTAACTCGAGAACGTCCCGATCGTGCCGTAGTTGCTGATCGTGTTTCCGGTGGCTAGCGCCGTGCCGCCGATATCGACGCCCTGGTTGTGGTCGGCCGCCGCGGTTGGACCGACCACCACGATGCCGATGTTCACGTCGGTGATCACGTTGGAGAGAACGCGCAGGCCGCTGTTGCCGCCGCCCGGTCCGGTTGCGGTGGCGCCGGTGGAGATTGAAGCTTCCGAGTGGGTCGAGTTGCTGTAGATGCCGAAGGTGTTCTGATAGGTTCGACTCAGATCGATCGTATTGCCCTGGATGGTGGCGTTCTGCGCGCCGTCCGTCACCTCGGCGTACAGCAGCGCGATGCCCCACTCGGTCATTGTATTGGTGGCCGCACCAGTGAGCGTGTTGGCCGGGTTCTCCAGCAGGGTGAATCCGGTGATCGTCACGTTGTCGCTGCCGACGATCTTGAACACCGCGTCGTTGAGCGCGCCGACGGTGTGCGCCGCCGAAGCGGTCACTGTATTGCCGTTGCCCTGCACCGTAACCGGGTTGGCGACGCTGGAGGTCGCCGTCGCGATCCGGAATCCGCCGGTAGGCGCGGCCTGCGGATTCGCCGCGATCACGTTGAGGATCACGCCGCCCGCGCCGACGCCCTGCGCGTTGAGGTCGGTGATCGCTGCCGCGAGTTCGGCGTAGTCGCCGGGGATGTTGCGCGTGCCGGTCAGCTGCGCTGCAGCCTGGTTGCTGAACAGCGACGTCGCCAGCAGCAGCGCGAACGCGAAGAAACTAACGACAGCCAGACGCGCCGGCGACCGGTTGATGGACATGTCATGAGCGATTCTCCCCGACCCTGATTGAAGCCCCGTCGTCGCGGCGCCTGGATCGGCAACCGCAGATCGCGGAACTGTTCTGAAATCCCCAGTCGCGCGGCAGGGCCGCGCAACTGCGCATAGTTAGCACAGCCGGTTCGCCGCAGCCAGTCACCTGCGGTTTGGTTCATGCTGCACTGCGGCTAGCTGCGGGTGAAAACACCCTGGTCCATGCGTGGCAGCTCAAGCCATTCGAACGCTTGCATGGGGTCTGGGGTCGATCGCCAGGGCACCACGCCAAGGCACGGCAGCGGCAGCAGCTCCCGCAGGGTCGCGATGTTGGCATCGAGCGCCGCCATGTCGGGTGCGATCACGCTGCCGATCCAGCCGGCGAGTTTGCAGCCATCGGCAGCGATTGCACGCGCGCTCAGCTGCGCGTGGTTCAGACAGCCCAGGCGCACGCCGACGACCAGGATCACGGGCAGGCCCAGGCGCCGGGCGAGATCCGCCATCGTCGCGGAATCGGATATGGGCGCCAGCCAGCCGCCGGCGCCTTCGACGATGACGAGGTCCGCTTGTGCGGCCAGACGTGCATATGCGGCGATGATCCGATCAGGATCGATCGCCGCGCCAGCGCGCAGCGCTGCAAGGTGCGGCGACATCGGGTCCGGCAGCGCACAGGGGTTCACATCGTCGTAGGCGAGCGCATGGGGATCGCTGCTGTGCGCGATCAGCGCCAGCGCATCGTCGTTGCGCATTCCTGCGGGTGTCTCATCGCAGCCGGCTGCGACCGGCTTCATGCCCACCGCGCGCAATCCATCGCGGCGCGCGCGTTCGAGCATCGCGCAACTGACCAGTGTCTTGCCGACGCCGGTATCGGTGCCGGCGACGAAGTATCCGCGCGTGCTCATGCGCGCGGGCTGCCCCATCGTGCGGGGTTGTTGCGCTGCATGCGCTTGCTCCAGCGATTCAGGAACCACCACACGATGTTGAGCAGGAAGAAAATCATGCCCGGCGCGGCAGCCAGCCAGTTCGGGGTTTCTGGGCGCACCCACGCGGTCAGCGCCAGCGACAACAAGGCGAATACCGGAATCAACAGCCAGCGCAGCAGGGAGATGCGCGTGGCTAGCCGTTCGGTGCCGTCAAGGCCGAGCGCATCGGCGCTGCGTTCCGCATGCCAGGTGAGCAGGAACATCAGCATGCCCATGCTGCCGTAAGCGACTGCAAAGCTGCCGAAGAACCAGCGCAGATCCGCGGTGCTCTGGATCTCGACCGGCGTCGGCAGCCAGCCGCCGGTGATCCAGGCGAAGAAGCCGCCGAACAGGATCCGCAACGGGTAAACGAACACCAGCACCGCGAACACCAGCAGGATGCTCAGGTTGCTGCTGTAGCTGTCGTCCAGTCCATAGCGCCGGCTCCAGTCGTCGTGTCCGCGCCAGAACAGCATGATCAGGGCGAAGCTGGCGGCGAAGGCCGGGATGTTCTTCAGCGCCGTCTTCAGTTCGGCGATTGAATCGGGCACGGTGCCCACCGAGATCACCAGCATCGACACCGCGAAGGCGAACGCGGCGTCGACGAAAGTCTCGAGGCGGGTCACCCGGTCGCCGCGTTCGCGGAAGCCGTCGGGGCGTGGTGGGCGTGGCGTGGTCATCCGCTGAGCATATCGAACCTTCGAGCACGAGCCGATACACTGCGCGACCGATCGGAGCCTCGCGCATGTTCGCTGCCAGCAAGATCCAGACAAACAGCAAGCCCGAGACGTATGCGCTGCTGGTCGCGCAGGCGCGCGGGATGCTGGCGGGCGAACCCGATCGGATCGCCAATGCGGCCAATCTGAGCGCGCTGGTGTTCGACGCGCTGCCGGATCTGAACTGGGTCGGGTTCTATTTCTTCGACGGCCGCGAGCTGGTGGTGGGGCCGTACCAGGGCAAGCCGGCATGCGTGCGCATCGCGCTCGGGCGCGGCGTTTGCGGGACAGCGGCTGCGACCCGCAGCACCCAGCTGGTGCACGACGTGCATGCGTTTGCAGGGCATATCGCCTGCGACTCGGCGTCGAACGCCGAGATCGTGGTACCGATCGTGGCGCGCGACGGCACGCTGGTCGGCGTGTGGGATGTCGACAGTCCGAGCGTCGGGCGCTTCGATGACGACGACCGTGTGGGCATGGAGGCGTTGGTGCGGGTGTTCGTCGACGCGCTGGACCATCAGGCCGCCGCGCACGGCTGAAGTCGTTTGGCCCTAGACTCCAGCGCATGCGCGATCCCAAGCTTCTCAATGTCGGACCCAAATCGGCCGCGTGGCTGCGCCAGGTGGGCGTGCGTACGATGGAAGACCTGCGTACCCACGGCGCGGTCGGCGCGTTCTGGAAGGTCAAGAAGGCCGGCTTCAAGCCCAGTTTGAATCTGCTCTACGCGCTGGCCGGCGCCGAGCAGGGCTGCCACTGGACCGCGCTCAGTGCCGAGGAGAAGAATCGGCTGGTCACCGAGGCCGGCGCGCTGGAGGATGCCGCCAAGGCGGCAAAGAGCTTCGTGATGCCGGCACGCGATGTGACTCCGCCGCGCGAGGATCGCCGCGAAGATGCGATCGCCGCACCGTCGCTGTTCGACGAGCCGGACGCCGCAACCGAAGAGCAGCCGACTGCCGAGTCGCCAGCCGAGCCGTCGTAGCACGGGCGGTGCACGCATCCCTGCGCGATGTCTGGTCTGTCGCTGTGCGAGCTGCCATGGCAGCGACTGCAACACTGATGGCTTGCCGCAGTCGCCGCCATCGCGGCTCCCACAGGGATCTCGGGGTAGCTCCGCTGGTGCCCGTTCAGGCCTTGACTGAAGCCATTTGCCGCGCGTCGTCGCGCCAGCGCGGCGTATTGCGGATACGTTCGAGCACCTGCTCGGGCGAGTCCACCAATGACCACATGTCGGCGTGTTCAAGGTTCATCATCTTCTCGTCGATGGTCTTGAGCAGGAACGCGTGCAAGCCGTCGTAGAAGCCGCCGGTGTTGACCAGCACGATCGGGTTGAAGTAGATCCCGAGGCGCTTCAAGGTGATCGCCTCGAACAGTTCCTCCAGCGTGCCGCAGCCGCCGGGCAGGGCGATCACCGCGTCGGAACCGGTCAGCAACCGATGCTTGCGTTCGCGCATGTCCTCAACCACTTCGAGGTTGGCGATGCCCGGGTGCTGCCACTCCACCTCGGTCATGAATCGCGGGATGATCCCGATCACCTTCCCGCCGGCTTCCAGCGCACCGTCGGCCACCGCACCCATCAGGCCAGCGCCGCCACCGCCGTAGACCACCGTGCAGCCGGCTTCGGCGAGCAGTTGGCCGAGTCGCCGCGCAGCAGCATGGTAGGCCGGTGCGCAGTGCGCGGACGATGCAGCGTAGACGCAGATGCGCATGGAGGATTCCCGGCAGGACAGTCCCCGATTGTACGGAAACCGCGCCGCAACGGCCTGCGCGACCCGTGGGCCCGCCACCGTGGGAGCGCACCCTGTGCGCGACCGCACGATCCGGAATTCACGGCACCCAAGAAATGCTGCGGCCGCGCGCGCGGCGCGCTCGTGCACACCAACCGCCATGGCGCATGCCCGCTCGACACCGCGGCGCTGTTGTAGGAGCGCACCCTGTGCGCGACCGCGCCGCCGGTTCGCTCGCGGATCGCTCAGGCTGCAGCTACATCAGCTGTTTCGACGCCGCGACCCGGACCCGTGGGTCGGTCGGCGTGCGGGCGCCGGCGAGTGCCAAGTCGTGCGTGGCGAAGGCATCGGGGCCGCGCCATTCGCCGGACAGGGTGCGCACTGCCATCAGCACCCGCACCAGGCGGTCGAACTGCTGTGCGAGCTGGCTGTACAAGGTGGCAAGCCCCGCGCGTGCATCGCAGCCGAGCTGCGCATAGGCGCTGCGACCCAGCTCGATGAAATAGGCCAGCGACACGCAGCGCTTGTTGGCCAGCTCCGGATAGAAGCCGGCGAGCAGCAGGCATCGATCGCCCACATCGCGCAGTTCCGTGGCGCGCTGACGCCCGCTGCGCTGCTGCGCGTCCAGCAGTTCAAGCGCCATCGTGCGGTGCGCCAGTGGCGCGTCGCGGTAGTGCCGCATCAGGGTGAACACCAGATACGACTCGGCGCCCTCGTCGAGTCGCTCGTGCGCCTGCGCTTCGCCGTCGCGTACCAGCTCGTGCCACAGGCCCGTATGAACTCCGGTCAGGATCTCGCGCATGACTCGCTCCGTTGCTGTGTGCGTTGCTCGCTTCTATTCGGCATCGGCCGTGCGCTGCGGATACTTGAGCGCAGACCGCAACCAAGATGTAGCAAAGCGCATGCCCGCTGTCATGCCAGCACTCGACGCCGGCGGCTGCCAAACCGGCGCGCATGGCTTCAGGGCTTTTTGGTCGGGCGCAGCCAGCCGCGGATGGTGGTCTGACGCGCGCGCGCCACGGTGAGCTCGCCCTCTGGTGCGTCCGTGCCGATGGTGGACCCCGCGCCAATGGTCGCGCCGGCGCCCACCGTGACCGGCGCGACCAGCGAGGTGTTGGAGCCGATGAAGGCGCCATCACCGATCCGCGTGAGGTGCTTGTTGGCGCCATCGTAGTTGCAGGTGATGGTGCCCGCGCCGATGTTGACCGCTGCACCGATCTCGGCGTCGCCGAGGTAGCTCAGGTGGTTGGCCTTGGAGCCGCGTCCAAGCCGGGTTTTTTTGGTTTCCACGAAGTTGCCGATATGCACGGCCTCGCCCAGTTCGGTGCCGGGACGCAGGCGCGCAAAGGGCCCGATCACGCAGCCGGCGCCGGCGATCGCACCGTCGATGTCGCAGTGCGCGTGCACCAGCGTTCCCGCTGCCAGCTGCGCATCGCGGATGCGCGAGAACGGCCCGATGTGCACGCCGTCGCCGAGCACTACTTCGCCCTCGAACACCACATCGACATCGACTTCGACGTCGCGCCCGGCGCGCACGCTGCCGCGTATCTCGACCCGCGCGGGATCGGCAAAGCGCACGCCGGCATCGAGTGCCAGTTGGCGCACCAGGCGCAACTGCAGGCGCCGCTCGAGCAGTGCAAGCTGCCACGGATCGTTGGCGCCATCGGCCTCGCCGGGCTCTGTGCATTCGACGCAGGCCGCATGGCGATCCTCGGCTGCGGCGAGGGCGAACACATCCGTGAGGTAGTACTCGCCCTGTGCGTTGCGATTGCCGACCTGCCAGAGCCAGCGGCGCAGGTCGGCAGCGCTGGCTGCGAGTACGCCGGTATTGATCAGCTCTACCGCACGCTGCTCGGTGCTGGCATCGCGCTCCTCGACGATCGCGCGGACTCGCCCGAGGCCGTCGCGCAGCACGCGGCCGTAGCCGCGCGGGTCGGCGACATGCTCAGCGAGCATCGCCATGCCGGTATCACCGGTGGCCGCGAGCAGGGCCTGAACAGTGCGCGGCAGGATCAACGGCACATCGCCGAACAGCACCAGCACCTGCGCTGCATCGGGAATTGCCGGCAGCGCCTGCAGCACGGCATGTCCGGTGCCCAACTGGCGATCCTGCAGCACCCACTGCAGATCGGTGCCGCTGAAGGCATCGCGCACCTGGGCGCCGCCGTGCCCGTGCACCACATGGATGCGCGCGGGCTCGAGCGCCCGCGCGCAATCGATCACGTGGGCCAGCATCGGTCGCCCGGCCAGCGGCTGCAGCACCTTGGGCAATGCCGACTTCATCCGCTTACCCTCGCCGGCGGCGAGGATCACCACGTGCAGTTCTGGACCTGGCATGTCGCACTCCGCTGCGCCGCATCGGCGGCATTCGATCGCCACTATGATCGCGCAACAGCGGAGCGGAATGCATGGCGGCGAACGGGCACTGGGCGCGGCAGGGTGTGCTGTATGCAGCGGTCGGCGGCGCCCAGCTGTGCCTGGACTGGGCGCTGTTCTCGCTGCTGTATGCGACCACCGGCGCCAGCGTGCTGCCCAATCTGGCCGGCCGTACCGGCGGGGCGCTGCTCGGTTTTGCGCTCAACAGCCGCTATACCTTCGGCGCGAGCGGCGCGCTGCACGGGCAGCGGCTGCGCCGGTTTGCGATCCTGTGGCTGTTGCAGACGGCGGTCAGCACGGTGCTGGTGTGGGCCGCCGCGCGCTGGCTGGCGCCCGGCTGGGTTTACGCGGCCAAGCCGCTGATCGAAGTGGGTCTGGCGGTGGCGGGATTTCTTGCCTGGCGGTATTGGATCCAAAGGGTTTGACTGTGGGATGGCAGGTTGCCGCTACGCCTGTCGCCGCCATGGCGGCTTCCACAGTACTGCCGGATCGCAGGTTGCTGCTACTTCGATCGCCGCCATGGCGGCTCCCACGCTATTGCGGTGGCGGCGCGAGTCGCGGCGGAAACTCAGTGCCTCAAGTTCTTGCGCAGCCGTTCGAGGGCCTGCAGCTGTGCCATGGCCTCGGCCAGCTTGACCTGGGCTTCGGCGATTTCCATCGCATCGCCGCGGTTGGCCAGCGCGCGTTCGGCTTCGTCCTTGGCCTGTTTGGCGGCCGCCTCGTCGAGATCCTTGGCCCGGATCGCGGTGTCGGTGAGGATGGTCACGACCTGCGGCTGCACCTCGAGAATGCCGCCGGAGACGTAGAACGACTGCTCTTCGCCGGACTCCAGCACCACCCGCACCTGACCGGGCTTCAGGCGCGTGATCAGCGGCGCATGGCGCGGCGCGATGCCCAGCTCGCCCGCCTCGCCGGTGGCGACCACCAGCACGGCATCGCCGCTGAAGATTTCCTGCTCTGCGCTGACTACGTCTACGCGGATGGTGGTCATGGGTGCTCCGTTGGACTGTTGGTGCAAGTGGCTGATGCCGCGCGCTGCGATGCTGTTGCCGCGTTGGGAGTGGACCGCGCGCCTGCGGCGCGCTCACTGGCCAATGGCGAATGGCAAACCCGCAGGAACAGTCGGGCCGCTCTCCTATTCGTCATTCGCCGCTCTTCAAGCCACGCCCATCGCCTTGGCCTTCTCGAACGCCTCGTCGATGCCGCCGACCATGTAGAACGCCTGCTCGGGCAGGTGGTCGCATTCGCCCTCGACGATCATGCGGAAGCCGCGGATGGTTTCCTTCAGGGTCACGTACTTGCCCTTGGAGCCGGTGAACACCTCGGCGACGTGGAACGGCTGCGAGAAGAACTTCTCGACCTTGCGCGCGCGCATCACGGTGGCCTTGTCGTCTTCGCTGAGCTCGTCCATGCCGAGGATGGCGATGATGTCCTTGAGCTCCTTGTAGCGCTGCAGGGTTGTCTGCACCTTGCGTGCGGTGTCGTAGTGCTCGTTGCCGATCACGTTCGGGTCCAGCTGGCGGCTGGTGGAATCGAGCGGATCGACCGCCGGATAGATGCCCAGCGAGGCGATGTTTCGGCTGAGCACCACGGTCGCGTCCAGATGCGCGAAGGTCGTCGCCGGCGACGGGTCGGTCAAGTCGTCGGCAGGCACGTACACCGCCTGGATCGAGGTGATCGAACCGGTCTTGGTCGAAGTGATGCGCTCCTGCAGGGTGCCCATCTCCTCGGCCAGCGTCGGCTGGTAGCCCACCGCGGAGGGCATGCGGCCGAGCAGCGCGGATACCTCGGTGCCGGCCAGGGTGTAGCGATAGATGTTGTCGACGAAGAACAGGATATCGCGACCCCGGCCGGTGGCCGGGTCCTTGTCGTCGCGGAAGTACTCGGCCATGGTCAGGCCGGTCAGCGCCACGCGCAGGCGATTGCCGGGCGGCTCGTTCATCTGCCCGTACACCATGGCGACCTTGTCGAGGACGTTGGAGTCCTTCATCTCATGATAGAAGTCGTTGCCCTCGCGGGTGCGCTCGCCGACGCCGGCGAACACCGACAGGCCCGCATGCTGCTTGGCGATGTTGTTGATCAGTTCCATCATGTTCACGGTCTTGCCGACGCCGGCGCCGCCGAACAGACCGACCTTGCCGCCCTTGGCGAACGGGCAGATCAGGTCGATGACCTTGATGCCGGTCTCGAGCAGGTCGTTGGCCGCTGCCTGATCTTCATAGGTGGGCGGTGCGCGATGGATTTCCCAGCGGACCTGCTCGCCGATCGGGCCTGCCTCGTCGATCGGGTTGCCCAGCACGTCCATGATGCGGCCGAGTGTCTTGATGCCGACCGGCACCGAGATTCCCTTGCCGGTGTTCTCGGCGATCAGCCCGCGCTTGAGGCCGTCGGTCGATCCCAGCGCGATGGTGCGCACGATGCCGTCGCCCAGCTGCTGCTGGACCTCCAGCGTGATCTGCGTGCCGTGCACCTTCAACGCATCGTAGATCTTCGGCACGTCGTCGCGCGCGAACTCGACGTCGATGACCGCGCCGATGATTTGGACTACTTTGCCGTGGTTCATGGTGCTGCTCCGGAAGACTCTTGGATTCGATGGTCAGGTCGCGCGTTGGTCGCGCCGCTTGCGTCGGTACGTGCGAATGGAGCGCGCGCCAGCGGCGCGCTTTGCCATTCGCCGCTGTTCATCACACTGCCGCCGCGCCGCCGACGATCTCGCTGATTTCCTGCGTGATCGCGGCCTGGCGGGCCTTGTTGTAGACCAGGGTCAAGGTGCCGATCAACTTGGTTGCATTGTCGGAGGCCGACTTCATCGCGACCATGCGCGCGGCGTGCTCGGAGGCGAGGTTTTCCAGCACCCCCTGGTAGACCAGCGACTCCACATAGCGGGTCAGCACGTAATCGAGGATCGACTGCGGATCGGGCTCGTAGATATAGTCCCAGTCGTGGCCGCCCTCGGCTTCTTCGCCCGGCAGCAGCGGCAGAAGCTGATCGAGGGTTGCCTTCTGGGTCATGGTATTGACGAAGTCGTTGTAGGCGAGGAATACGCGGTCGAGCTTGCCCTCGCCGTAGCCATCGAGCATCACCTTGATCACGCCGATCAGCTGCTCGACGCGAGGACGTTCGCCCAGATGGGTGACGCTGCCGACCATGTTGACCTTCAGGCGGCGGAAGAATGCAGTGGCCTTCTGGCCGATGGCCACGATGTCGACTTCCACGCCCTGCTTCTGGAACTCGCGGATATCGCCCAGCAGCTTGCGGAACAGGTTGGAGTTCAGACCGCCACACAGGCCGCGATCGGTCGAGATGACCAGATAGCCGACACGGCGCACGCTCTGATGCGCGACGAGGAACGGATGCCGGTACTCGGTATTGGCGCGCGCGATGTGGCCGATCATCTGCCGCATCAGGCGCGCATACGGACGCGAGCCCTTCATGAGTTCCTGCGCGCGGCGGATCTTGCTCGCCGACACCATCTCGAGCGCGCGCGTCACCTTGCGGGTGTTCTGCACGCTCTTGATCTTGGTTTTGATTTCTCTGCCGCCTGCCATCTCGAATAGTCCTGAGGACAACCTACCGTGTGGTGATGCCGCGGCTCTGGCGCACCGACGAGGCCACCGTGCGAATGGAACGCGCGCCTGCGGCGCGCTCAATGGCGAATTGCGAATGGGAGA
>JBBSDI010000065.1:0-13352 GCA_038249585.1 Lysobacterales bacterium
GCGATCGGCGTTCCGGGCGCGGGTTGTCGCACCAGCGCATCCTTCCAGCGTTCGACGAACTTGGCCTGGTTGATCGGCTGGTAGCGCTTGGTGCCGCTGCCGGTATCGGTGCCTGAGGTCACGCCCTCGAAATGCACCACGCTGGCGGCCGGCTGGTAGTAGACCTTGAGTGCCGCCGCGCGCACCTTGAATGCGAGATCGGTGTCTTCGTAATACGCCGGCGCATAGTGGGTGTCGAATCCGCCGAGTCGATCGAACAACTCGCGCCGCAGCATGATCGCGGCACCGGAGCAGTAGTCGGCTTCGCGCAGGTAGTCGACCGCGCAGTCGGCGGGATCGCCGAAGCGCCCGTAGTTCCAGCCCGAGCCATCGCTGAACACGATGCCGCCGGCCTCCTGCAGGCGGCCATCGGGGTACACCAGCTTGGCGCCGACCAGACCGCAATCGGCGCGCGCAGTAAAGGTGCCGAGCAGGGCCTCGAGCCAACCGGGCATTACCGCCGTGTCGTTGTTGAGAAACAGCACGTACTCGCCACGCGCGATCGACGCACCGGCATTGCATGCGCCGATGAAGCCGAGATTCAGCGCATTGCGGTGCACGCGGATGCCGCCGATCTGCGGCAGGCGCCCGGCGGTTTCATCGCTGCTGGCATCGTCGACCACGATGACCTCGAAGGCCACGCTGCCCGGATGCGCGGCAAGCGAGCGCAGGCAGGTCAGGGTGTGGCGAAAATGGTCGTAGACCGGGATCACGATCGACACCAGCGGCGACTCGCTCGCGGGCACGGCAAAGGGCGCGAAGGGCTGGTCGAGGGCTGGTACCTCGGGCGGCTGCGCGGGCACCATTGTCGTGCTGCGCCCCAGCCAGGCGCGCGCGCGCGCGATGGTGCCCAGCGGTCCGCGCTGACGCAGCGACAGCAGGCTGCGCGCAAACAGGCTCGCAGCCTGCTGCGCGCGATAGCTGGCGCTGGCCCGCAGGCTGCGCTGTGCCAGCACCAGCGCGCGCAACGGGGCGGTGATGCGCCACGAGGTGCTCTCGATCATGCGTTGGCGCTCGGCGAGCTCGGCATCGCGCGCGGCGAGCGCGGAAGCGACCTCGGCCGCGCCCTGCGCGCGCACACGCTCGCGCTCGTGCGCTGCCGCTTCGCGTTCGTCGAGCACCTGCTGCTGCAGCGCTTCGGCCCAGCGCGTGCGCTCGGCGGCGAGCTGTTCATAGCTGCGCGCCCACTCGGCGCGGCGCTCCAGATCGCGCTGCTGGTCTGCAATACGCTGCCGATCAAGTTGGCCTTGCATCATCAGTCGCTGCACATCGATGCTGGACTGCGCGGCGGCGAGTTGCGACACCTCCAGCGCGGCGGGCAGCCAGCGCGTGCGCGGCGTCGCGTCGAGCGCGAACAGATGGGCGTAGTCCTGCGCCATCGCGGCGGTATCGCGCAGCGGCATGGCGGAGATGCCCGCGCGCAGTCGTTCGCGCAGTGCGGGGTCACCGGCCAGGGTGTGCAGCGCGTCGCTCACCGCCGCAGGCGAATTCTCGACCAGCCAGCCATTGCTGCCATGCGCGATGCGCTCGGCGAAGCTGCCGATCGCGCAGGCCAGCGGCGGCACGCCGAGTGCCCACAGCTCGGACAAGGTGTAGGAAAACGTCTCGGCCACGGTCGATGGCAGCAATGCGAAATCGGGGCGAATGCGCGCGAGCAGTGCGGGCAGTTCATCGCGCGCGTAGTCGAGCTCGATCGATACTCCGGACGCACCGAAGAACGCCTCGCCGGCCTTGCCGCAGCCGAGCAGGTGGAAATCCATGCTGCGAGTCGCCAGCGGCAGCACTGCGCGCAGCAGGTCCTCGCCCTTGGCACCGTTGATCCGACCCAGCACCAGCACGCGCGGGCGCGGGCGTTCAGGCGGTGTCCACGCCTGCATCGTGGTGGCGAAAGCATGCAGTCCGTGCGTGATCACGCGCCAGGCGAAGGCGTCGAGTCGCGGTTCGATGCGCAACAGGCTTGCGCGCAGCGCCTCGCCCGGAAACACCAGGGTCGCGTGCGCGGCTTGCAGTGCGTCCAGCCAGGCATCGGTCAAGGATTGCCACGCCTGCGCGTCGCGCTCGGCGAATGGCGAAGGATGCGCGCGATCGAGCATGCGCTGCAGCGCGTCTGCGTCCCAGCGCCGCGCCGGGTCGTCGAAATCATCGTGCAGCAGCGGCCATGCAGGGTAGCGGTCGTGGCACACCACAAAAGTCGGCAGGCCGCTGCCGAGCGCATCGAGACTGTGGCCGATCAGCGATGAGACCACCACCGCATCGACAGCGTAGTCGCGCACGATGCTGGCGAGGATCGCGCGGTACTCGCTGCTTGCGGTAACCGTGGCGGCGATCGGACGCGCCAGCGGCCATGCGCGCAGCGCGCCGCGATCATCGGCCGGGAAACGCAGGCTCAGGTGCTCGCCATAGCTCCGGCGCGCGGTATCGCCGTGCGCGACCAGCGCGAGGTGGCAGTGCGCGCGATCGGCAGCGGCAAGATCGCGCACCCAGCGCTCGACCCCGCCGCCCCAGCCGTGCATCACGTGCAGCACCACCGGTCGCTGGTCGCTACCCGGTCGCGAAGGAACATCGACATGCAGCGGCTGCCAGCGCGCGCGCAGCACATCCAGCGGATGCGCCGGTGCCGGATGCCGCGGGTCGGCCGGCAGTGCGGGGCCGCGCATCAGCAGCGGTTCGCGTGCCACGAACAAATGATCGCAGACCGCGCCGGCCAAGCCATCCGGCAATGCTCCGCCGTTCCAGTCGCGGCCGGAGCGCAATACTGCGAGCGCGCGCTGCCGCCACAGGCTCAGGCTCGGCAGCCAGTGCGTGCTCGGCAGCAGGCGGCGCGCGGCATACAACGCCACGCCCTGATCCACCGCCAGCGGATCGAATGCCTGCGTGGCTGCACCCTCGCGCAGTGGCGACAGCGCGGCCTCGGCATTGCCCAGCGGCGAGACCACATCGGCATCGCTCGCCGCAGCAGCACCCAGCAGGCGCTCGAGCGCGAACGGCGGCAGGATCGCGGCGGCATCCAGCAACAGCACGTCGTGTTCACGGCACGCCCGCGCTGCCTCGCGCAGCGCGGCCGCTGCCTCGCGCGCATCCAGCACAAGCCACGCCGCCGACGGCACCTCGGGCAAGCGCTGCTGCCAGGCGTCGAGCGACGCGCCGACGCCGTAGAGGGCGATGCGCAGGGAAGCGGGAAATGCAGCGGGCACGCGGGTCCGGGCTGGGGCGGGCAACAGGCCCGGGTGGCAGGATGGTGATTATCGCGGGCCGGGCGGTGGCTGTCACGGCGCGGCGCTGGCGCTGCATGGGCCAGCATGCGCCGCAGTCGGTGGTCGAGCGCAGAGTTTTGTCGACGGCAGAGGCGCTGCCGGCGATTCAGCCAGCCTCGACTACACTGCGCGGGCCTTCCAGCGATCGCCTGTCACGTCTTGACCCGCGCCACCCAGTCGCAAGTCCCAGTACGCTCCCTGCTGCGCGGTGCCTGGCGCTGGTGGTGCGGCGCATGGCGCTGGCTGCGCAGGCCTGTGTGGCTGGCGCTCGGGCTGCTGGTGGGCTTCGGGATTCCCTACGGCATTACCCTCGATCGGCTGGTGCGCGCGCGCTTTGCCGAGTATGGGTTCGAGCAGCCCAGCAGGGTTTACGCCCGCGCGCTGCCGCTCGCACCCGGCCAGCCGCTGAATGCCGAGGCGCTGCTGCTGGAACTCAGCGCCGCACGCTACATGGCCGTCGATGCAGCGCCCACCCGACCGGGCACCTACCGTCGCAATGGCGCGCGCTTCGAGATCGCCACCCGCGCCTGGCGCAGCGCTGCCGGTCCGCTGCCCGCACAGCAGCTGGTGCTGGGACTGGCTGATGGCAAGCTCAAGAGCCTGATCGATGGCAACAGCGGCAAGCCGATCGCCGTGACCCGCGTCGACCCGGCACGCATCGCGACCCTGTACGGAACGCAGCAGGTCGAGCGCCGCTTCGTGCGCGCCGCCGACGTACATCCGCTGCTGGTGGCGACCCTGCAGGCGGTCGAGGACCGCGACTTCAAGAGCCACTTCGGCATCGACCCGTGGGCGATCCTGCGCGCGGCATGGGTCAACCTGCTGGCAGGCGAAGTGCTGCAAGGCGGCTCGACCCTGACCCAGCAGCTGGTGCGCAACATCTTTCTTGACCGCTCGCAGACCCTGGCGCGCAAGTTCAACGAGGCCGCGATCGCGATCCTGATCGAGGCGCGCTACGAGAAGGCGCGCATCCTCGAGGCATACCTCAACGAGGTCTATCTCGGCCAGCAGGGCGCGCAGGCCGTGCACGGGGTGGCCGCAGCGTCGGAGTTCTGGTTCGGTCGCGAGCTCGAGCACCTGGCGATCCAGGACGTGGCCCTGCTGGTGGGCATGATCCAGGGCCCCTCGCTGCACGATCCGCGGCGCTACCCCGAGCGCGCCAAGGCGCGTCGCGACGTGGTGCTCAAGGTGATGGTCGATACCGGCCTGATCAGCGCCACCGACCGCGCGGTGGCAGCGGCGGCACCGCTGGGCGTGACCGTCGCGGGCGCATTGCCGCGCAATCGCTATCCGGCCTTCATGGAGCTGGTGCGCGCGCAGCTGTCGCGCGATTTCCCCGACAGCGTGCTGCGCGCGCAGGGCCTGTCGGTGCTGACCACGCTGGCGCCGTCGAGCCAGCAGTTCGCGGAGGCCGCGGTGATCGAACGCCTCACCGCACTGGGCAAGCGCGGGGTCGGTCTGCAGGCGGCGATGGTTCTCACCGATACGCGCACCGGTGCAGTGCAGGCGGTGATCGGCGGCCGCGAGCCCGGCCAACCGGGATTCAATCGCGCGCTGGCCGCCGCGCGGCCGATCGGATCGCTGGTCAAACCCTTCGTGTATCTGGTCGCACTGGCGCAGCCGGAGCGCTGGTCGCTGATGAGCCCGCTCAACGACCGTGCGGTATCGCTGCGCCAACCCAACGGGCGCAACTGGACGCCGGCCAACAACGACGGCATCGAACACGGCGACGTGCCGCTGGTCGATGCGCTGTCGCGTTCGTACAACCTGGCGACGGTGAACCTGGGCCTGGAGCTGGACGTGGCCAAGGTCGCGCGGGTGCTGGCCGCGTTGATTCCCGGCATCGATCCGCAGCCGCTGCCTTCGCTTCTGCTCGGCTCCATCGACCTGTCGCCGTTCCAGGTCGCGCAGGCCTACCAGTACCTCGCCGCCGACGGCAAACCGGTACCGCTGTACGCGCTCGATGCGGTGGTCGATGCCAACGGCACGCCGCTGACCCGCTACACGCAGAAGCCTTCCGCTGGCGATCTGGTGGAGGCCGCGCGACTGGTCACCTTCGGCCTGCAGGAGACCGCACGGCGCGGCACCGCATCGGCGCTGGTCGGTCTGGGCCTCGGACGCTTGCAGGCTGCGGGCAAGACCGGCACCAGCAACGATCAGCGCGATTCATGGTTCGCCGGCTACACCGGCAGCCACCTTGCCGTGGTCTGGGTCGGCAGCGACGACAATCGCGAAACCGGACTCTACGGCGCGACCGGCGCGATGCGCATCTGGGCGGCATTGATGGCCAAGCTGCCGACCACGCCGCTGCGGCTGGACTTGAGCGAAGACCCGCAGATGGCGTGGGTCGATCCACAGCTGCAGCAGGGCACCGACCGCGACTGCACCGGAGCGCGCCAGCTGCCCTTCATCCGCGGCTACGAGCCGATCGGATATGGTGGCTGCGGCGACGAGGAGTGGTTGCAGCGCGATGCGCGCGAAAGCGATGACGATAACGGCCGCCCTGAGCCGCGCAAGCGCCGTACCCTGCTCGACTGGTTCAGTGGACGATGACCCCCGTGAAATCCTGCCTGACCGCGGCGCTCGCCGCCATGCTGTGCGCCTGCGCCGGCAGCCCGCCATTGCCCGCGCCGCCGGCGCGCATCGAACGCGACTGGCTGGCTCGGATCCAGCGCGAGGCGGCACTGGTCGACAGCGCGGTCGACGTGGTGCCGCTGCCCGATCCTGAAGTCGACGATCTGCGCCAGCGCGCTGCCAGCGCGCTGCGCGCCGGCCGCTACGACGAAGCCGAAGCCGATCTGCGCGCCGCGATCGCACTGCGCGATGCCGATCCCGCGCTGTGGCAGTCGCTGGCCGAGGTCGCGATCGGCAAGCGCCAGTGGGCGGACGCCGCCGCGCATGCGCAAGCCAGCTATCAACTGGGGCCGAAGGTCGGCGCGCTGTGCGTGCGCAACTGGTTCACCCTGCTCGCCAGCAGTATCGAAGGCGGCGATGCGCCGGGCGCTGCGGCCGCGCGCGCGCAGGTGCAGCGCTGCATCATCGCCAAACCAACCCGCTTCTGATTGCCTTGCGCGCGTTCGCACCGGTGGGTCAAGCCAATCGATCGAGCCGCTGGATCGAGCCGCTGGATCAACCGGTCGGCGCTGCGAGTACCACTTCCACCGGCGACAGTTCGCCATCGCGCCAGATGGTCAGCACGATGCGATCGCCGACCTGGTGCGATTCGAGCAACGCGGTGAGGTCGCTCATGCGCCGCATCGGTTTGCCATCGATGGCCTGGATCAGATCGCCCAGCAACACGCTGCCATCGCTCGCGCGACGCGCCGGCCGCAAGCCTGCGCGCTCGGCGGGCGAGCCGGGGCCGACTTCAAGCACCATGATGCCCTCGACGCCCGCGTCGGCCAGCAGCCGCTCGGAGACCTCGTCGTTGGCCGTGATCCCGATCAGTGGACGCAGGAATTCACCATCGGCGATCAGCTTGGGCACCACGCGATTGACCATGTCGACCGGCACCGAGAAGCCAATCCCGGCGGAGGCGCCGGTGGGGCTGTAAATCGCGGTATTGATGCCGATCAGGCGTCCGGCCGAGTCGATCAGCGGACCGCCCGAATTGCCCGGATTGATCGCCGCATCGGACTGGATCAGGCCCTCGATGTCCGGACCGTTGCGCTCGCCGGGGATGGTGCGGTCCAGCGCCGAGATCACGCCGGTGGTCAGCGTGTGGTCGAGGCCGAAGGGATTGCCGATCGCGAATACCTTCTGGCCGACGCGCAGGTCGGTGCTGGTGCCGATCGGCACCGGCGGTGGTGCATCCATCGGCACGTTGATCTTGAGCACCGCCAGATCGTGCTCCGGACTGGCACCGACCAGCACCGCATCGAAGGTGCGCCCGGAGTCGAGGCCTACCACGGCGCGGCTGGCGCCGGCGATCACGTGGTAGTTGGTCACCACGTGGCCGTCGTCGTCCCACACGAAGCCCGAGCCGGTGCCACGCGGCACTTCGCTGACCCGGCGCGTCCACAGGTCGCGCACGCGCGCCGAAGTGGTGATGTTGACCACCGACGGCGACACCGATTCGAAGATCCCGATCGTGGTCTGCTCGTCGTCCGCCAGATCGCCGCGCGCGGCGACGTCGCGCGGTTTCGCGGAAGGCTTGAGCAGATCGCGGCCGACCGGCCACAGGATCAGCGCCAGCGCGCCGATTACCACGCTCCAGAGCACGACCCGGTGCCAGGCGCGGCGGCGCGGTGGGGCGGACTGCCAGGGATCGTTCATGCCATCGCCTTGCTGGATGAGGTCCCGATTGTAGGGCGTGCCGCTGCCTGCGCGGCGTGCAGGAAGTCCCGTGTTCAGCTACCGGCGAGCTTGGCCGCCAGCGCGCGCACCGCAGGATCGTCGGCGGCGAACTCGCGTGCGCGCTGCAGCGAGCGCGTGGCGGGATCGCGCTGGCCTGCCGCAAGCTGGCGCTCGCCTTGCGCGGCGTAGGCGTTTGCCAGGGCAAGCCCCATCGCAGCCTTGCTTGCCGTATCGCGCGCGGTGTCGGCGAAGGCATCGAGGTAGATGCGCGCAGCACTCGGTCGGCGATCGGCGAGCGCGGCGTCGAACAGGATGCGCGCACGCGGCGCGATGGCCGCCAAGCCGGCTTTCGCGCGCGCATTGTCACGGTCCAACGAGAGGGCGGCACGATACAGGTCGTAGGCGTTGCCGCCGGGTGGTTCGTTGAGCGCGCCGGAAGCCAGCGCCGCGTCGGCTTCGCGCAAGAAACCTTCGAGCTTCGTGGTCTGCTCGGACGTCAGCGCGGTGCGCTGCGCGGCGATCTCGATGCGCTCGCGCACCTCGCGCGCGCGGCTGCGCAGCAGCTTCACTTCACCGGCCGGCGAACCCAGCGCCTGCGCCTGGCGCAGCAGGCGGTCGGCGGCATCGACATCGCGCGCTGCGATCGCCGCATTGGCCGCGAGCAGCAGTGCGGCCGCGACCCGCGAAATTCCGGCCCGCGCGCGCGCGTTCTGCGGGTCGCTCGCGAGTACCTGTTCGAAACTGGCGCGCGCGTTGGCATTTGCCGGCGCCTGCAGGGCGCCCGCGCGCAGCTGCGCCTCGCCGGAGATCAGCAGATTCTCGATCGCCTGCGCCGCGCGGCTGCGCGCATCGGCGACCTGCGCACGCAGCTCGGGCACCGCCGCGTGGCCGACCCGCACCGCGTCGATCTGTGCTGCCACCGCTTCGGCCTCGTCGAGTTTGCCGGCGGCCAGCAGTTCACGCCCGCGCAATGCAAGCGCCGCGGCGATATCGTCCAGACCGTTCTGCGCGATAGCGCTCTGCGGATCGCTGGCCAGCGCACGGGTGAACAGCGCCGCGGCACTGTCCTCGCCATCGGTCAGGCGGCCGGCATCGCGCGCGGCGATCGCCTGTTCGAGCAGTGCATCGATGGCGGTGGTGCGCGACGCGCGCTCGGCCAGCGCGCGCTCGATCTCGTCGAGTGCCGCACCTCCCTGCAATACATCGCGTGCCTCGGCCGCGCGCGCGCGGGCGCGATCCAGATCGCCGTCGTCGAGCGCTTTGCGCGCTTGCACCAGCAGTCGGTTGCCGACTTCGCGCACGCCGGTCAGCGCCTGGGTGTTGTCCTGATCCTGCCGCAGTACCGCGCGATACAACTCCAGCGCGGACTTGCCCTCGCTGCCGCCCAACTGCCCGGCGGACAGGGCCTGGTCGGCCTGCACCAGCAGCGAGTTCAACTCGGTGTCGGGCAGCAGATCGCGCAGTTTGTCCTGGTTGATCCAGATCGCAGCGGCGGCAGCGCCCAGACCCAGCACGGCAACCATCATGATGAGCCAGCGCCCGGCGCCTGAGCGCGGCGGCGGCGGCGCGCGGCGCGGACGGTCCTCGTCGGCGATCGACGACAACTCGCCCATCTGCGGATCGGCGCGCTGGCCGCGCGCATCAGGCGCCGGCGGCGCGGCGATCGGTATCGCGCGCTCGCGCGGCGGCAGTAGCGCGGTCGGCAGGTTGGCCAGCAGCTCGGCACCCTGCTCGCGACTGATGTCGACCAGCGAGGGTAGTTCGCCGCGCGCGATCGCCACCTCGTACTCGCGGATCGCGTTGGCCATCTCTTCGCCGGTCTGGTAGCGCTCTTCCGGTTTCTTGGCCAGCATCACGTCCATCATCGGCTCGAGCGCCGACAGCGCCTCGGGCAGCCGTGGCGGTGCCTCGGTGATGTGCATGATGCCCACTGCCAGCGAATCCTCGGCGTTGAACGGCACCCGGCCCAGCAGCAACTCGTAGAGCACGATGCCGAGACTGTAAAGATCCGCGCGCCCATCGACGGTGCGGCCGCGCGCCTGCTCGGGGCTCATGTAGTGCGGGGTGCCGATCACCGCACCGGTGCGCGTCATGCGGGTAGCAGAGTCGGATGCGCGCGCGATACCGAAGTCGGTCAGCGCCGCCGAACCGTCGTGGCGCAGGATGATGTTGTCGGGCTTGACGTCGCGGTGCACGAAGCCCTTGGCATTGGCGTAGCCCAGTGCGGTGGCGATCTCGCGCACGATCCGCAGCGCGAACACCACCCCGCTCGGCTGGCCGTCCTTGCCGAGGATCGGACCGCCCGAGAGAAACTCCATCGCGATGTAGTGCAGATCGCCATGCTTGCCGACATCGTGCACACCGACCACGTGCCGGTGATGCAGCTTGGCCGCGATCCGCGCCTCGCGCAGGAAGCGGTCGCCGAAGTTGGAATCCGCCAGCAGCGCGGGGTTCATGATCTTCAGCGCCACCTCGCGATCCACCGACTGCTGGATCGCCAGATACACCGTCGCCATGCCGCCGCGGCCGAGCTGGCGGACGATCCGGTAGCCGGGGATTTCGATCACGAAGGGGGCTGTCGGTAGGCGCAGGCGTCGATGCGCGGCAGGATAACATCCCCGATCATTCACCCCGACCGGCCGTAACCGGCTCGTGGCGCCATGCCAGCAACGAACGGCATATGACGCGGGGATCGGCCCATGCTACAAACCGGGGCGACGGGTAGTGGCGCGGTGCCGCGCCCGGCACCGCAAGCCAAACCGGAGCAGCAGCATGCGCATCAAGTCCGCACCCCCTGCGCGCTGCGCAACCATGCAAATCGCCGCTTTCGCATGCGCAGCGGTAGTGCTCGCCATGGCACCTTCGCGGCAGGCACGCGCCGACGCGCAGATCGACCCACGCGCGAGCGCCCTGATCGAACAGCTCGGCCTGCAGGCCTCGCCGACCGCCGCGCGCGACCAGCCCGGCTGGAGCAAACCCACCCGCATCGTGGTCGCGCGCGCCGACCCCGCACAGCTGACCGCGCTGCAGGCGGTAGCACCCGGCGTGGAACTGGTCGCGGCCGCGCAGGGCGAGGCGCTGGCCGGCCAACTCGCCGGCGCGCAGGCCACCATCGGACTATGCGATGCGGCCACGCTGGCGGCCGCCAAGTCATTGCACTGGATTCAGGCCCTGTCGGTCGGCGTCGAGCGCTGCGTCACGGTGCCGGGTTTGGCCGAGCGCGGCATCGTGCTGACCAACATGCAGCGCACCAGCGGCCTGCCGATCGCCGAACACGCGATCGCGATGACGCTGGCGCTGGCGCGCGGCCTGCCGCGCCTGATCCGCCAGCAGCAGGCCGGCGAGTGGCGCGAGGACGATACCGGCATGCGCGAGATCGGCGGCCGTACCCTGCTGGTGGTCGGCCTCGGCGGCATCGGCACCGAGGTGGCGCGCCGCGCGCACGGACTTGGCATGCGGGTGACCGCGATCCGCAACAGCAGCCGCGAGGGTCCGGACTTCGTCGCCAAGGTCGGCCTGCCGTCCGAGCTGATGGCCTTCGCCGCCGATGCCGATGTGGTGGTCAACGCCACCCCGCTGACGCCCGAGACCACCGGGATCTTCGATGAGCGCTTCTTTGCGGCGATGAAGAAGGGTGGTTACTTCATCAGTGTCGGCCGCGGCCAGAGCACGATCACCGCGGATCTGGTCGCTGCACTCAACAGCGGCCAGCTCGGCGGCGCCGGCCTCGACGTGACCGAACCCGAGCCGCTGCCCGCGGGCCATCCGCTGTGGGCGATGCCCAACGTGATCATCAGCCCGCACATCTCGGCGGCATCGGATGCGCAGGGCGAGCGCTACTGGATCCTGGTCGCCGAGAACCTTCGCCGCTACGTCGCCGGCGAGCCGTTGCTCAACGTGGTCGATATCAAGCGCGGCTACTGAAACGCCAGCACCGTCAGACGATCTTGAGCACCACGATCGACGCGAACCAACCGCCGGGCGAAGACCGGCCGAGCGCCCTGCAGGTGCTGCTGAGTGTACGCCGCGACGAGCGCGCACTGCTGGCGCTCTCGGCGCTGTTCTTTTTCCTGGTGATGGCCGGCTATTTCATCCTGCGCCCGATCCGCGACCAGATGGGCGTGGCCGGCGGCGTGCGCAACCTGCCGTGGCTGTTCACCGGCACCCTGCTCGCGATGCTGGTGGTAAGCCCGCTGTTCTCCGCGCTGGTCTCGCGGATGCCGCGGCCGCGCTTCGTGGCGTGGAGCTATCGCGCCCTGATGGCGTGCCTGCTGGGCTTCTACTTGGCGCTGGTGTCGCTGCCGGAATCGACCGCGGTGTGGACCGGCCGCGCGTTCTTCATCTGGACCAGCGTGTTCAATCTCTTCGCCGTCTCGGTGTTCTGGGCGGTGATGGCCGATGTCTATCGCGGCGGGCAGTCGCGCCGTTTGTACGGGGTGATCGCGGCCGGCGGCAGCCTCGGCGCGCTGGTTGGCGGGCTGCTGACCTCCAACCTGGTCGAGGCGATCGGCGTACCGGCCCTGCTGCTGGTCTCGCTGGTAATGCTCGAGCTTGCGCTGTGGTGCATGTTCGCGATCAACCGCCGGGTCGATCTCGCGGCCGCGGGCGCGGCGACTCCCAGCGAGGAGATCGTCGGCGGCGGCGCGCTCGATGGCTTCCGGATGGCCGCGCGCTCGCCGTACCTGCTCGGCATGTGCGGCTTCATGCTGCTCTACACCTTGGGCTCGACCTTTCTGTACTTCCTGCAAGCGCAGGTCGTCGACACCATGATCGACGGCGAGACCGCGCAGACCGTGTACTTCGCCAATGTCGACATCTGGGTCAACGGGCTGACCCTGGCGCTGCAGCTGTTTCTTACCGGCCGCGTGATGGCGCGCCTGGGCGTCGGCCTCACGCTTGCCGCACTGCCGCTGATCAGCATCATCGGCTTCGCCGGACTGGGCCTGATGCCGGTACTGGCTGCCGTGGTGGTGTTCACCGTCGCGCGCCGGGTGACCAACTTCGCCTTCTCGCGCCCCGCGCGCGAGGCGCTGTTCGTGCCGCTGAGCCGCGGCGAGAAGTACAAGGCCAAGAACCTGATCGATACCGTGGTGTACCGCATCGGCGACCAGATCGGCGCCTGGGCCAACGGCCTGCTGCTCTGGCTCGGCTTCGGCATCGCAGGCATCGCGTGGGTAGCAGTGCCGCTATCGGCGGTGTGGCTGGGGCTTGCGCTGTGGCTGGGCCGCCGCTATCGACGATTGCAACCCGCGAGCGACAGTTCCTAGGGAGCCTCTGCAACTTGCACCGAGCGCAGTATCTCGCTGGGGGAGTCGGCATGATGGCGACTGCAACCTTGGCTGCTGCCGCGACCTCGGTCGCTGCCATGGCAGCTCCCACAGCAAGGAAGTGCTGCCATGGCAGCTCCCACAGCGAGATACTGCTGCCATCGCCAGCCGCTGAACCTGTGGGAGCCGGCATGCCGGCGACTGCAACCTCTGCTATTGCCGCGACCCCAGTCGCTGCCATGGCAGCTCCCACAAGTGCTGCCATCGCCATCCATGCAGTCTGTGGGAGCCGGCATGCCGGCGACTGCAACCTTGGCTACTGCCGCGACCTCGGTCGCTGCCATGGCAGCTCCCACAAGTGCTGCCATGGCCAGCAGTGCAATCTGTGGGAGCCGGCATGCCGGCGACTGCACCCGACGCTACAGCCGCGACTCCGGTCGCTGCCAAGGCCGCTCGCAGAACTGAAGCGAACGACAAACAGGCACTCTGTGGGCGC
>JBBSDI010000066.1:0-13295 GCA_038249585.1 Lysobacterales bacterium
CGCCTCGAGCAGGGCGCTCTGCGTCTTCGGGGTCGCGCGATTGATCTCATCGGCCATTACCACCTGGGCAAACACCGGACCCGGATGGAAGGTGAACTCCGCGCGGTCGCGCTCGTACACCGACACGCCGACGATGTCCGAAGGCAACAGGTCGCTGGTGAACTGGATGCGCTGGAAACTCAGGCCAAGGGTGGCAGCCAGCGCGTGCGCCAGCGTGGTCTTGCCCATGCCGGGCAGGTCTTCGACCAGCAGGTGGCCACCGGCCAGCGCGCAGGCGAATGCCAGCCGCACGCTCTCGGGCTTGCCGAGCAATACGCTGTTGACCTGCGCGATCGCGGCGCTCAAGCGTTCGGCGGGATCGCCGAGGCGGACAGGTCGCACGAGTGGGGCGGCTTGGGTCATGATGACTGCGATCGCAAATCGGAACGACGAGGGTGGGACGCGGGATGTGGAAGGCGAGTGTAGCCGGTGAACTGCGATGCGGTTGAGCGCGCGTGCGCTGCTCGTCGGCCTGATGCTCGCGCTTGCGGCAGCCAAACTGTGGCTTGCATGGCGGCTGCCGCTGTTCGGCGACGAATCGTTCTACTGGCTGGAAGCGCGCCATCTGGCGCTCGGCTACAGCGACGTGCCGCCGCTGACGCCGTGGCTGATCGCACTGGGTGTCTGGCCGCTGCCCGAGCAGACCATCGGCGTGCGCTGGCCGCTGCTGGCGCTGTCGCTGGCGGTGCCGCTGCTGGTGTTCGCGTGGGCGCGGCGTTTCGTGGGGGCCGCCGATGCGCGCGCTGCCGCGACTCTGAGCCTGTTGATGCCGCTTTCGGCAAGCCTGGGCGTGCTGGCGTTGCCGGATGTGCCGTTGACGGTGGCCACTTTGCTTGCAGCACTGGCGCTCTCGTATGCGCTGGATTCCGGGCGCTGGCGCGACTGGATCCTGTTCGGTGCCGCGCTGGCCCTCGGTTGGCTGTCGCATTACCGCTTCGCGCTGATCGCCCTGGCTGCGCTGGTGTTCGTGTGCGCGCTGCCGCGCGGGCGGGCGCTGTTGCGCACCCGCGGCTTCTGGCTGGCGCAGGCGATCGGGCTGCTCGGACTGCTGCCCAGCGTGCTGTTCAATGCGGGCAATCACTGGGTCGGCTGGCGCTTCCAGTTCATCGATCGACACCCGTGGTCGTTGCATGCGCAGGCGCTGCTCGAACCGCTGGTGCAGGCACTGGTGGTCACGCCACTGCTGTTCGTGTTGTTGCTGGCAGCGATCCTGCGCGCGTGGCGGCAGCGTGCACGCCACGAGGCGCCCTACGATGTGTTGGCCGGCTGCGCAGGCGGGCTGCTGCTGGTGCACTTGGGGCTCGGCTTGTTCGCCGATGCCGAGCGGGTTCGCTTCCACTGGCCACTGCCTGCATTCCTGCTCGCCTTGCCGTTGGTGCCAGGCCTGCTGCGCGAGTGGCGCGGCAGTGCTTCGGGCTGGCTGCAGCGCAGCGTCGCCACCCTTGCCGTGCCACTGGCGGCAATCGCCACTATCGGCCTGCTGTTGCTGCTGGCAGGGGCCACGCGACCGGCGCCGGTGGGCTTGGGCTGGCTGGCGCGACCGCAGCCGGACAACCTGCAAGGCTGGCACGAGGTCGGCGAGTGGGCGGCGGGACTGGCACGCCGGCAGCCGCAGCGCACCCTGATCGCCGATCATTTCATGGGTGCCGCGCAGATCGATTTTGCGTTGCGCGACGCGCGCCCGGTGTATGCGCTGGCGCACCCTCTGAATGTCAAGCACGGCCGCGCCGCGCAACTGTCGCTGATGCGGCGCGACGAGGCGGCGCTGGAAGCCGGCGGCTGGCGCACTGGCCTGCTGTTCTTCGAGGAGACCTCACGCCGCGAGATCGATCGTGTGCCCGCCGCGCTGGCGCTGTGCGAGCGTTTCGGCAGCGTGCGCCGGGTCGACGAGCTGGTGCTGTTCGGCGGTCGCTGGCGCTGGCATGCCTTCGAGGTCACACCGCGGCGCGCCGGGGCTGCAAGCGGGCGCTGCGAACTGCCGGCGATGGCCGATCTGTCCACGCCGCTGCCCGATGCCGTGATCGAAGACGCGGCGCTCGACGTGGTCGGTTGGGCGATGGCCGAATATCAGGGCGTGCGCGGCGTCGAGGTGATGTTGGACGATGTGGTGCGCGCTCGCGGGCATTATGGCGAGGCATTTCCCGGGGTGCAGGGACAATGGCCGATGTCGCGCGATCCCAACCATCCCAACGTCGGCTTCAGCGCCACGATCGCGCTGGCGGCGGATGACCGCGGCTGGCGCACCCTGGCACTGCGAGTGACCCAAGTCGACGGCCGCACGCGGATACTCGCGCAACGCAGGGTCCGGATCGCGGGTCGCTCAGGCGAGTGAGCGGGCCAGCTCAGTGCGCCGGCACGTGGCGCGTTTCCAGTCCGATCAGTCGCCCGCTTGTCCCAGTGGATCGAGCCCGAGTTCGCGCAGGCAGCGGGTGAGCGCAATCAGCGGCAGTCCGATCAGGGCCGTCGGGTCGTCCGAGTGCAGTGCCTCGAACAGCGCGATTCCAAGCCCCTCGGCCTTGAAGCTGCCGGCGCAATCCAGCGGCTGTTCGCGCTCGACGTAGCGCTCGATCTGGGCTGTCGACAGCTCGCGGAAGTGCACGGCGGTCGGCACCGTGACCTGCAGCGTGCGCGTTTGCGGGCCGCCGATCACGCACAGTGCGGTGAGAAACTCCGCGCTGCCGCCCGACAGCGCGGCGAGCTGCGCACAGGCGGCAGCGACCGTGCCCGGCTTGCCGAGCAGGCGAGTTCCCGCGCGGCACACCTGGTCGGATCCGATGACCACTGCATGCGGGTGCTGCTTGGCAATCACGCGGGCTTTGGCCAGCGCCAGACGCTCAGCCAACGCGGCTGCCGGCTCGCCCGGCAGGGCCGTTTCGTCGATCTCGGGGCGCTCGATCCCGAACGGCAGGCCAAGGCGCGCCAGCAGCTCGCGCCGATACGGCGAGGTCGAAGCGAGGATCAGCACGTGACGTCGGAGCCGCCGGTTCAGTGCCGCGTCGGCGTCGGCGGTTCAGCCGCGAGCGGCTCGTCACTGCCGCCATCGCGGCGCTGCGCGGTCAGCACGGTGGACGCCTCCTGGTAGGCCGAGCGCAGGCCGCGCCCTGCCGCGGTGAGCTGCTCGCTGACCTCGTCGAGCTGGCGCAGGTGCCCTGACAGCTGGTCGGCCGAGCGCTGGATCGCCCGCACCGCTTCATCCAGTGCCGCCTGGGTGGCGGTCATGCTGTGCTGCTTGATCCACAGCCGGTGGGCCAGCATGTCGCGCAGCGCGGTCTGCACCTGCGCGTCGGTGTCGACCCGCACCATCGCCGAGGCGGTCATGTCCGACGGCAGCTGGCCAAGCAGGCCCTTGAGCCGTTTCATCCGCGACTTGTAGTCGAGTAGCTGGGTTTCCAGCGCGTCGGCGCCGTCGAGCAGTTGGCGCAACGCGATACTGCGCAGGCGCGCGGCGCGCTCACGCACCCACAACCAGCCCGACAGTGCGGTCAGGGCGAGGATGATCACCATCAGATAGGCTTGCTGCACCGAAAACCCCTGCCGCGGCTACACCCGAAGAGTCTGCGCCAAGTGCCCGTGCGGGCGCAAACTCGGTTGACTTCCCAGGCCCGCGCGCCTACCATCGCGCGCCCATGTCTGCTGCCCTGCCCGAGCAACTCGACGCCTGGCGGGCGGTTGCGTCCCGACGACGATACGAGGGAGTCCTTCCGCTGAGCGCGTTCGCGCGGCTGGCAGACGGGCTCGCCGACACCGACGGCGAAGTGCAGTACGCGATGGAGTTCTTCCGCGACGAGTCCGGTATGGCCTGCGTCGCGGTGGAGGCCTCGGCGCAGTTGCCGTTGAACTGCCAGCGTAGCTTGCGTCGCTTTCTGTGGCCGGTCACCATCAGTCAGCGTCTGGGCCTGATCGCCCGTGAACAGGACGAGGCTGGCGTGGCGCCGGACTGCGAAGCGCTGTTGGTGCCGGATGGAAACCTGCGGCCGGCCGACCTGATCGAGGACGAGCTGATCCTGGCCCTGCCGGTGGTCGCGCTGGACCCGAGCACGGCGGGCGAGTCGGATCTGGTGTGGTCGTCGGAATCGCCCGCGGCGGTCGAGGCCGTAGTCGAAGAGCGTCGCAACCCGTTTGCGGCGCTCGCAAAATTGAAGCATTGAACCGTTTTCCGGAGAAATTTCCATGGCAGTCCAGAAAAGCCGCAAGACCCCGTCCACCCGCGGCATGCGCCGTTCGCACGACGCGCTGACCGCCGCTGCGGTATCGGTCGACAAGACCTCGGGTGAGACCCACCGCCGCCACCACATCACCAAGGACGGCTTCTACCGCGGCAAGCAGGTCATCGCACCGAAGACCAAGGTCGCCGATCAGGATTGATCCGCAGCGTCCGCGCTCGCGCGGTCGTTAACGCCGATCATCGGCAGCGCGCTGCTCCCCGCGCGCATGATTCTTGCCATCGCGCGAGCCATCATGTGGTCGGCCCGCTCGATGCTTGCGATAGTGCAGGTCCTGGGCCTTGCGTCCAGACCTGAACGGGAGGCGGCCGCTTGACCTACGCACGTATTGCAGGCACCGGCAGTTATCTGCCCGAGCGGATCGTCACCAACGCCGAGCTCGCCGCGCGCGTCGACACCAGCGACGCGTGGATCCAGGCGCGTACCGGAATCCGCCAGCGGCACATCGCCGCCGAAGGCCAGACCACCAGCGACCTGGCCTTCGAGGCCGCGACCCGTGCCATGGCCGCCGCGGGCGTGCTCGCGACCGAGATCGATCTGATCATTGTCGGCACCACCACTCCCGACATCATCTTCCCCAGCACCGCGTGCCTGCTGCAGCACCGGCTCGGCGCCAACGGCTGCACCGCTTTCGATCTCAACGCGGCATGCTCGGGATTCGTCTACGCGCTTGGCGTGGCCGACAAGTTCATCCGCACTGGCGCCTCCAAGTGCGCCCTTGTGGTTGGCGCGGAAACGCTCTCGCGCATGCTCGACTGGACCGATCGCAGCACCTGCGTGTTGTTCGGCGACGGCGCTGGTGCGGTGGTGCTCAAGCCCGACGCGCAGACCGGCGTGCTGTCGACCCACCTGCACGCCGACGGCGGCTACAAGAAGCTGCTGTGGAATCCGGTCGGCGTCTCGGCCGGTTTCACCGACGAGCCCAACCACGGCGTGCGCGTGCTGATGGCCGGCAGCGAAGTGTTCAAGGTGGCGGTCAAGACGCTCGACGCGGTGGTCGAAGAAACGCTGGCCGCCAACGGCATCTCGAAGAGCCAGATCGACTGGCTGATCCCGCACCAGGCCAACCTGCGCATCATCACCGCCACCGCCAAACGCCTGGGAATGCCGATGGAGCGCGTGGTGGTGACGGTCGACCGCCACGGCAATACCTCGGCTGCATCCGTGCCGCTGGCGCTGGATGAAGCGGTGCGCTCAGGTCGCGTGCAGCGCGGGGAGCTGCTGCTGCTGGAGGCCTTCGGCGGCGGGTTTACCTGGGGCTCGGCCCTGCTCCGCTATTGATCCACATGCGTGATCCACGCGCTTCCTGGGGGGATTCATAGATGCTGGCATTCGTGTTTCCAGGGCAGGGCTCGCAATCGGTCGGCATGCTGGCCGAGCTTGCCGCCGTCCATCCGGCCATCCGCGCAAGTTTCGATGAAGCCTCGGCAGGTGCCGCTGTCGACCTGTGGACGCTGGCGCAGTCCGGTCCCGAAGCGCTGCTCAATCAGACCGAGTTCACCCAGCCAGCACTGCTTGCCGCCGGTGTTTCCGTGTGGCGCGCGTGGCAGGCGGCCGGCGGTGCGCGACCCGCGTTGCTTGCCGGACACAGCCTTGGCGAATACAGCGCACTGGTATGCGCGGGCGTCCTGTCGCTGCACGATGCAGCGTGGCTGGTGCGCGAACGCGGGCGCTTGATGCAGTCCGCGGTGCCCGAAGGCGCAGGCGCGATGGCCGCGGTGCTGGGTGCCGACGACGCGCTGATCGCGCAGGCCTGTGCAGAAGTCGCCGCCGGCGAGATCGTGGCGCCGGCCAACTACAACAGTCCCGGCCAGACCGTGATCGCCGGCCACGCCAGCGCCGTTGAGCGCGCACTCGCGCGCCTTGCAGAACTGGGCGTGCGCAAGGCGGTGCGGCTGCCGGTATCGGTGCCCTCGCATACCGCGCTGATGCGCGACGCGGCCGCGACCCTGGCAGCGCGGATGGATACGCTCGCCTGGCATGCGCCACAGATCCCGGTAGTGCAGAACGCGGATGCGCGAAGCTTCGGGCAGGTCGACACGATCCGTGCAGCCCTGGTGCGCCAGCTGCACCAGCCGGTGCAGTGGACCCGATGCGTCGATGCGCTGCGTGCTGCCGGGGTAGGCCGGATCGGCGAGTGCGGTCCGGGCAAGGTGCTGACGGGCCTGAACAAGCGGATCGACAAGGCGCTCGACAGTCGCAGCCTCGGCACGCCGGCCGAATTCGATCTTGCGCTGGTGTTGCCGGGTGAGTCGGCGCCGGCGCACACCCGCGCCCAACCTGTGGAGTAGTCGCATGCCAACCCCGCTGACGGGCGAGATTGCCCTCGTAACCGGTGCCAGCCGCGGCATCGGTGCTGCCATCGCCGACCTGCTGGCCGCGCACGGCGCGACCGTGATCGGTACCGCCACCACCGAGGCCGGTGCTGCCGCCATCGGCGAGCGCCTCGCAGCGCTCGGTGGGCATGGGCGCACCTTGAACGTCACCGACGCCGGGGCGATCAACGCCCTGGTGGACGCCATAGGCAAGCAATTCGGCGCGATCAGCGTGCTGGTCAACAATGCGGGCATTGCCCGCGACCAGTTGCTGATGCGGATGAAAGACGCCGACTGGCAGGCGGTGCTCGACACCAACCTCGGTTCGGTATTCCACGCCAGTCGAGCGGTATTGCGCGGCATGATGAAGGCGCGCCGTGGACGCATCATCAGCATCGCCTCGGTGATCGGGGTCACCGGCAATGCAGGCCAGGCCAACTACGCGGCGGCCAAGGCCGGCATCATCGGTTTTTCGAAGTCGCTGGCGCGCGAGATCGGCAGTCGCGGGATCACCGTCAACGTGGTCGCGCCGGGCTTCATCGAGACCGACATGACCCGCGACCTGCCGCCAGCGGCAAAGGAAAAAATGCTCGCCGATACCGCGCTGGGCCGCCTCGGCGCGCCGGCCGATATCGCCGCAGCGGTAGCCTTTCTCGCCTCGCCGGGCGCGGCCTACATCACCGGCGAGACCCTGCACGTCAATGGTGGGCTGTACATGCCTTAAACGGCATCTGCGCTGGTGCAACGCCCGTTTGAAACAGCCACGGCATGGGCGCATTTGGCCGCCAGCCATGCTTACCGTACAATCCGCGACCTTGTTCGGACCTTGGGAGGTCATGGCAGCAATGAGCAGCATCGAGGAACGCGTCAAGAAGATCGTTGTCGAACAACTGGGCGTCAAGGAAGACGAAGTCACGCCGAATGCGTCGTTCGTAGACGATCTGGGCGCGGACTCCCTGGACACCGTCGAACTGGTGATGGCGCTCGAGGAAGAGTTCGAGTGCGAGATCCCCGACGAAGAGGCCGAGAAGATCACCACCGTGCAGGGCGCGAGCGACTACATCAAGGCGCACGTCAGCGCCTGAGCGCTCACGAACCTGTGTTCCACGAAGCTGCGCCCGAGGGCGCAGTTCTCGTTTCTGGGATTGCGACGCCGCGTTTGCACCAGCGGCGGACAGCGGTCGGCAGCCGTGCGGAGGACCGATGGGCAAGCGTCGCGTAGTGGTCACGGGGCTGGGGATCGTATCCCCGGTGGGCAACGACATCGCCACCGCGTGGCGCAACGTGGTCGATGGGGTCAGCGGCATCGGCCCGATCACGCGTTTCGATGCGAGCGCCTTCGATACCCGGATCGCCGGCGAGGTGCGTGGCTTCGATCCGGGTGAGTGGGTGGCGCACAAAGACGTCAAGAAGATGGACCCGTTCATCCACTACGGGATTGCGGCCAGCGTGCAGGCCCATCGTGATTCCGGACTGGAGATCACCGCGGCCAATGCCGAGCGCATCGGGGCCGCACTCGGCGCGGGTATCGGCGGCATCGGCGGCATCGAAAAGACCACCGAGACCTATCTGAATCGCGGTCCGGGCAAGATCAGCCCATTCTTCGTGCCCAGCACCATCATCAACATGCTGCCGGGCAATCTCGCGATCATGCTCGGCATCAAGGGGCCGAACCTGTCGGCCGTTTCGGCCTGCACCACGGCCACCCACAACATCGGCCTGGCCATGCGCCTGATCCAGTACGGCGATGCCGACGCGATGTTCGCAGGCGGTGCCGAATGTTCGACCACGCCGACCGCGATCGGCGGCTTCATCGCCGCCCGTGCGCTGACCGGCAAGAGCGATAATCCGACCACCGCTAGTCGACCGTGGGATCGCGATCGCGACGGCTTCGTGCTGTCCGATGGTGCCGGCGTGCTGATGCTGGAGGAGTTCGAGCATGCGCGCGCGCGCGGTGCGCGGATCTATGCCGAGCTTGTCGGCTTCGGCATGTCCGACGATGCGTTCCACATGACAGCGCCCCCCGCCGACGGCAGCGGTGCGGCCACCAGCATGCGCAATGCGCTGCGCGACGCCGGACTGGCGCCCGATGGCGTGCAGTACATCAATGCGCATGCCACCTCCACGCCGCTGGGCGATGTGGCCGAGACGCGCGCGATCCGCACCGCCTTCGGTGCTGCTGCCGACCAGTTGATGGTCAGCTCGACGAAGTCCACCACCGGCCACCTGCTGGGTGCCGCCGGTGGCGTGGAGGCGATCTTCAGCGTGCTGGCGCTGCAAGACGGGGTGATCCCGCCGACCATCAACCTGCAGCATCCGGGCGAAGGCTGCGACCTGGACTACGTGCCGAATACCGCGCGTCGTCGTGCCATCGATGCGGCGCTGTCGAACTCGTTCGGCTTCGGCGGCACCAACGGCACACTGGTGTTCCGCAAGGTCTGACGGCAACCGCGATGACGACCATCGTGCGCGAGCTGGTGGGCGCGCGCGACCTTCTGCCGCTGGCCGCGGCCAATCCCGCGCGCTATCCGTGCCTGCTCGAAAGCGCGGCCGCGGGACCGGCTGGCGCGCGCTGGGACATGTTGCTGCTGCATGATGGCGAGGCCGTGGTCGGGCACGCTGGCGATCCGCAGCCGTTCCTGGCGCGACTCGACGCCAGCTGGGCCCGGGCGCGCACAGCGCGCGTGGATCGTGGGCTGCCGTTTTGCGGCGGCTGGGCCGTGCTGCTCAATTACGAGCTGGCCGGCGAGTGCGAGGTGCGCCTGCAGCTGCCGCCGGCGGTACCACCGATGCCGCATGCGATCGCGCTGCGCTGTCCGGCCGCGATCCTGATCGATCGCCAGCACGATGCGACCTACCTGGTGGCCGAGCCGGGCGCTGCGCACTGGATCGATGCGATGGCGGCCGACCTCGATGCCGTGTGTTTGCCTGCCGGCACATTCTCGATCGCGGGTCCCGTGCAGGAAGACCCGCCGACGGATTTTCTCGACGGCGTGGCGCGCGTGCACGAATACCTGCTCGCGGGCGATGTGTTCCAGGTCAATCTGTCGCGCGGCTGGCGCGTGCCGCTGCTGCCCGCGAGCGACCCGTGCGCGCTGTACGCGGCGCTCAGGCGCGCCAATCCGGCGCCATTCGCTGGTCTGTTCAGATACGGCGATCTTGCGGTGCTGAGCAGCTCGCCCGAGCGGCTGGTCGCGGTGCACGATCGGCGCATCGAGACCCGCCCGATCGCCGGCACGCGCGCGCGCGGCGCCGACGCGGCTGCCGACGCCGGGCGAATCCGCGCGCTGCGCGACAGCGCGAAGGAACGCGCCGAGCACATCATGCTCATCGACCTCGAGCGCAACGACCTGGGCCGACTGTGCGAGCCGGGCAGCGTGGTGGTGGAGGAGCTCATGACCATCGAGAGCTACGCCCACGTGCATCATCTGGTATCCAACGTGGCCGGCCGCTTGCGCGCGTCGATCACGCCCGCGCAGACGATCCGCGCGGTGTTTCCCGGTGGCACCATCACCGGCTGCCCGAAGCATCGCTGCATGCAGATCATCGCCGCACTCGAGGGTCGGGGACGCGGTCCGTACACCGGGGCGATGGGCTGGCTGGGCAATGACGGCGACATGGACCTGAACATTCTCATCCGCACCATCTGGCAGCGCGGCGCCAGCGCGTTCCTGCGCGCCGGCAGCGGCATCGTGGCCGACTCGATCGCCGAGCGCGAGCTCGACGAGACCCGTGCGAAGGCGCGCGGCATGTTGCGGGCGTTCGGCCTCGATGCCTGAGTTCGCGCTGATCGACGGCGTCGAGGCCAGCGGGCTGCCGCTGGCGGATCGCGGCTTCGCCTATGGCGACGGCGTATTCGAGACCATGCGCGCGATCGATGGTCGCGTGCCGCTGTGGCCGCTGCACCTGGCGCGTCTGGCCGAGGGCTGCGAGCGACTCGGACTGCAGCTTCCGGAGGCGCCGCTGCTGGTTGCCGAATGCGCGCGCGCCACGGCCACAGCACCGTGTGCCGTGCTCAAGCTGGTGTTGACGCGCGGCGACGGCGGACGCGGGTATGCTCCCACCCACCCGAGCCGAACCCGACGCGTGCTGATGCGCCATCCCGTGCCGCCACCATCGACTGAGCGATCGGGCCTGCTGTTGGGCTGGTGCGCCACCACGCTGCCGCGCGACCCGCAGCTGGCCGGCATCAAACACCTGAACCGCCTGCACCAGGTGCTGGCACGGATGGAAGTGGATGCGCTCGGCGTCGACGAAGGCCTGTGCTGCGACGATCGCGGGCAGGTGGTCTGCGCGACGGCCGCCAACCTGTTCGCGCGTATCGATGGGCAGCTGTATACGCCGGATGTCGGCGACTGCGGCGTGGCGGGCGTAGCGCGCGCGGCATTGTTGCAGGACCCTCAGTTCGGCGGCTCGGTCAAGGTCGTCGCGCTGCCTCGCGGCGATCTCGCGCGTGCGCAGGAGATCTTCCTCAGCAATGCCGTGCGTGGGGTGATGCCGGTGCGCCAGCTGGGTGATCGTGCCGTGCCTGCGGGTGAATCTGCAGCGCTTGCGCGCGCAGCGCTCGCCCGCCGTGGCTTCGCGCCGGCGGGAGCCTGAACGATGCGACGCCTGCTGCGCTGGACTGTGCTGCTGTTGCTGATCGGCGCGATCGCGATCGGCGGATGGATCTACACCGACTATCGGCGCTTCGCCGATGCGCCGCTGGCGTTGGGAGCCAAGGAGCGCGTGCTCGATATCCCGCTCGGCACACCGTTCAACCGCATCGTGGCGGAGCTGTCTCGGCGCGGCTTGACCACGGCGGATGCGCTGTATTGGCGCGCGCTCGCGTGGGAGATGCGGGTGGCCGAAGGGCTGCACGCGGGCGAGTACGCGATCGAGCAGGGCCTGACTCCGCGCAGCCTGCTCGCGCGGATGGCGCGTGGCGAGGTGATCCAGCATCGCATCACGCTGATCGAAGGCTCGAGCTTTCGCGAGCAGCGCCTGGTGCTGGCAAGCGATACCGCGCTCGAGCAGCGCGCCGCGGCGATGTCCGCTGCCGACCTGATGGCGGCCATCGGCGCGCCCGGCGTGCATCCGGAGGGCCGCTTCCTGCCCGAGACCTATGCCTACACCAAGGGCATGAGCGATCTCGACGTGCTGCGCCGCGCCTATGAGGCAATGCAGAAAGCGCTGGAGCAGGCGTGGGCGCAGCGGGCTCCCGACTTGCCGCTGGACACTCCGGAGCAGATGCTGGTGCTGGCATCGATCGTGGAAAAGGAGACCGGTCGCGCCGACGAGCGCGCACAGATTGCCGGTGTATTCGTGCGCCGGCTGAACATCGGCATGCGCCTGCAGACCGACCCGACGGTGATCTATGGCGTCGGTGCTGCATTCGATGGCAATCTCACCCGCATGCATCTGCAGACCGACACGCCATACAACACCTATACACGGTTCGGCCTGCCGCCGACCCCGATTGCAGCGCCGGGGCGCGACGCGCTGCGCGCGGTGGCCAGGCCGGCCGACGGCCAGACGCTGTTTTTCGTCGCCCGCGGCGACGGCAGTCATCAGTTCAGCGCCACCCTGCGCGAGCACAATGCCGCCGTGGTCAAGTACCAGTTGCGGCGCTGAGCGATGCAGCCAGGCTTGTTCATCACGCTCGAAGGCGGCGAAGGCGCGGGCAAGAGCACCGTGCTGGCGTCGATCCGCACCTGCCTGCTCGACGCCGGGATTCCGCATCGGCTCACCCGCGAGCCGGGCGGCACGCCGTTCGGCGAGGCGCTGCGCGCGGTGGTGCTCGATCCGCGCTACGCCTGCCTGTGTCCCGAGAGCGAGCTGCTGCTGATGTTCGCCAGCCGCGCGCAGCTGGTCAGCGAATCGATCCTGCCGGCATTGGCCGCAGGCGAGTGGGTGGTCAGCGACCGCTTCACCGATGCCAGCTTCGCCTACCAGGGCGGCGGTCGCGGCGTGCCGCCGGCGCTGATCGAGGACCTCGAACGCTGGGCGGCCTTCGGCCTCAAGCCGCAGCGCACCTTCCTGCTCGACGTACCGGTTGCGGTTGGACTCGAGCGGGTGGCGGGCCGCGGTGGTGGCCAGGATCGCATGGAGCGCGAAAGCCTCGGCTTCTTCGAGCGCGTGCGCGAGGCCTATCTGGAGCGCGCGCGACTGGATCCCGCGCGCATCGAACGCATCGATGCCGCGCTGCCGCCCGCCGCGGTGGCAGCCCAGGTGGCCCGCTCGCTTTCGGCGATGATCGCGGCCTGGCGCGGTGCGATCGCATGACTGCGCCCTGGCTGCAGTCGGAGTGGTCGGTATGGCAGCGGCGGCGTGCCGACGGCCGGATTCCGCACGCCATCCTGATCTGTGGCCCGGAGGGTCTGGGCAAGCGCGAGTTGGCCGCCGACGTGGCCGGCTCCCTGCTGTGCACCAGGCCGCAGGACGACGCGCGCCCTTGCGGCCATTGTCGCGCCTGCCTGCTGCTGGCGGCCGGCACCCACCCGGATTTTTATGCGGTCAGCTTCGAGCTCAACGACGAGGGCAAGCTGCGCACCGAGATCATCGTCGACCAGATGCGCGCGCTGAGCGAAGCGCTGGGCAAGACCAGTCAGTTCGGCGGCTGGCGGGTCGCGGTGATCGATCCGGCCGATGGGATGAATGCGTCGAGCTTCAATGCCCTGTTGAAGACACTCGAGGAGCCCGACGCGAAGGCGGTGCTGGTGCTGGTCAGCGACCGGCC
>JBBSDI010000067.1:0-13255 GCA_038249585.1 Lysobacterales bacterium
CGACTATGCTGCCTGCAGCATCCGGACCGCGGCGATCGTGGTGTCGATGTCGGCGCTGGATACATCCAGATGGGTGACCGCGCGCACCCGATACGGGCCCAGTGCGACCATCCGCACGCCGCGGGCCAGCAGCGCCTTGCAGAACGCCGCACCGTCGGTGCCGCGCGCGGGATCGAGCTCGAAATAGACCAGATTGGTCTCGACTTCATCCGGGTCGAGCCCGATCCCGGCGATCTGCGCCAGGCCCTCGGCCAGCCGGCGCGCGTTGGCGTGATCCTCGGCCAGCCGCTCGATGTGGTGGTCGAGCGCATACAGGGCACCGGCGGCGATGATGCCGGCCTGGCGCATCGCGCCACCGAAGCGCTGCTTGACGTACCAGCACTCGGCGATGAAGTCTTTGCAGCCTGCGAGGGCAGCCCCCACCGGTGCGCCGAGTCCCTTGGAGAAATCGATCCACACCGAGTCGAAGGGTGCGGCAAAACGCGCGGCATCCACGCCGCTGGCGACCACCGCGTTGAGCAGGCGCGCGCCGTCCATGTGGGTCTTCATGCCGAGTTCGCGCGCGGCCGCGCACACCGATTCGATCTGTGCGAGCGACCACACCGCACCACCGGCGAGGTTGCAGGTCTGTTCGATGCTGAGCACGGTCTGGCGCGGCGAATGGCGCATGCGCGGCAGGCGCTGTGCTGCGCGCAGCTGCTCTGCGCTGAAGCGGCCGCGATCGCCCTTGATGGTCAGCGCGTTCAGACCTGCGTTGGCGGCCGTACCGCCGACCTCGTACCAGACGATATGCGCGCTCTCGTCGCACACCACATCGTCGCCGCGGCGGCCGAGCACGCTCAGCGCGACCTGGTTGCACATCGTGCCCGAGGGCATGAACACCGCCGCTTCCTTGCCCAGCAGGCCGGCCACGCGCTCGCACAGCGCATTGACGGTGGGATCTTCGAAGGCGGCCTCGTCGCCACACGCGGCATTCGCCATCGCCTGGCGCATGGCCGCGGTCGGGCGCGATTTGGTATCGGAGCCAAGGTCGATGAAGGGGCGCTGGTCCATGGGTGCTCCGGCTATGGTCGCCGCAGTTTAGCCGAGCCAGACAGGCGCCGGCCCGAATCGGAGGGTGCGCGCGTAGCCTATCGTGCGGCGCGGGCGGCGCAGCGCGACAGCGCCGCGCGCTGCGCGGCATCGAGCGCGGGCTCGGCGCGCGCCAGCAGCGCTGCCGCAGCTGCCGCATCGGCAGGGTCGCCGGCAAGCTCACAGCGCAGGATGCGCAGTGCGGGAATACGGTCGCGCGTGTCGGGTCGATCGCGCCAACGCGCCAACAGCGCGTCGGTGAGCGCCAGTCCCTCGGTGCGCCCAGCGGGCGTGTGCGCCAGTGCCGCGGCCAGGCGCGAGCTCATGTCGAGGTGGCCGAAGTGGTCGAGGCCGTAGGTCTGCTCGATCAACCGCGCCGACTCCCGCCACTGCGCCGCAGCGGCGCCGAAGTTGCCTTGCGCCTCCAGCGTTGGCGCCCAGCGTTGTGCGACGAGCGTGTTCTGGTAGGCGTCGGCGCCGAGCAGCGCTCGCAGCTCGCGTGCCGCTTCCGCCTGTACGGCGTTGGCCTCGTCCAGCCGGCCCTGCAGCATCAGGGCTTCGCCGAGCTGGGCCTGATTGAACCACGCCAGTCCGCTGCGCAAGCCGCCGCTGTCGCGGCGAAGCCGCACCGCCTCGCGCAGGTCGGCCTCCGCGCGGATGCCTTCGCCGAGTTCGACCCAGGTGCCGCCGCGGGTCGCCAGCAGCTGCGCGCGGGCGCCGATCTCGCCCGCAGGCAGCGCCGACTCCGCCTCGTCGAGTACCGAGATCGCGCGTCGCGGTTCGCCGGAGTCGCGCTCCAGCGTGGCGAGCCGGGCAAGGATGTTCGCCACTTTGTTGTGGTTCGCGCCGAACTGCGCGCGCGCGATGTTGGTGCCGCGAACAAGTACTGCGCGTCCCTCGTCGAAAGCGCGCGCGCGGCGCAGCAACTCGCCAAGGATCTGCAGCGGCACCACCAGACGCGCGTCTTCGGCGCCGAAGGCGGCCTCGATGGCCGCGATCGCGCTGCGTAGCGCCAGCTGCGCGGCGGCATCCTCGCGCAACTGCTCGAGAATCGAGCCGAGCGTCACCCGTGCGTCGATCCGCTCGGCGTCCGCGGCCGGCAGCTGCGCTGCCAGCACGCGGTCGGCACGCTCGGCCGCCGCGCGCGCGTCCTTGAAGCGGCCGAGTTGGACCAGGCTATGCGCACGCCGGGTATCGATCCGTGCGGCATCCAGGCTGTCGGGCCCGCGCGCGGCCACTGCTATTGCCAGCGCCTGCGCGAACAGTCGCTCGGCGTCGTCCTGGCGCAGCTCGCGCAGCGCCAGATCCGCGGATACCGCGTCGATCTCGGCACCGAGCAGCGCATCGTCTGTGGCCAGCGCGCGCGCGCGCTCCAGCGTGGCGCGTGCGGGCTGCAGGTCGCCCAGGTTCAGCTGCGCTTCGCCGAGCACGCGCAGCAGGCGCGCGGCGAGCACGGGTTCGTCACCCAGTTCGCGGCCTACACGGGCTACCGCGTCTGCCACGGTGGCCTGCGGGGTGCTGCTGCTCGCGCTGCCACGCGCCAGCGGGTCCTGCTCACGGTACAGCGAGGCGAGAAACCCGGAAACGCGCTCGGCGCGCACCAGTTCACGGCGCGCGGTGGCTGCTTCGCGCTCGGCACGTGCGGCCTGCGACAGCGCTGCTGCGGCGCCGCCGAGCAGTGCGGTGACCGCCAGCACGCCCAGCGCCAGCGGCAGCCGGTGGCGGCGGGCATAGCGGGTGAAGCGGTACCCGTAAGTCGGCGCGCGTGCACGCACCGGATGTGCGTCGAGGTAGCGCTGCACATCGTCGGCGAGCGCTGCCACCGAACCGTAGCGCGCGGCAGGTTCCGCGCGGATCGCCTGCGCCACGATCGCGTCGAGGTCGCCGGCCAGCAAGTGCGCGGGATACGGCAGGTCCGGCATTTCCGCGGCGCGCTTGCTGGGGCGCTGTGTTTCTTCGTCGTTGATCTGTGCCAGTACTGCCGCGGCGTTCGCACCGCTACGGGTGCTGGGCAGGCTGCCGGCCAGCAGGCGGAACAGCAGCAGGCCCAATGCGTAGACGTCGGTCGCGGTCGACACCGCGTCGCCGCGCAACTGCTCGGGCGCGGCGTAGGCTGGCGTGAGCGCGGCAGCGGTAATCTCGCGCGCGCTGCCATCGAGCAGCTTGGCGATGCCGAAGTCGAGCAGCTTCGGTTCGCCGGCTGCATCCACCAGCACGTTGCTGGGCTTCAGATCCCGATGCACCACGAGGTGGCGATGGGCGTGCTCGACCGCGGCGCAGACCTTGATGAACAGACGCAGCCGATCGCGCAGGGGCAGGGCGCGCGCGCTGCACCACTCGGTGATCGCCACGCCGTCAACGTATTCGAGCGCCAGCCACGGCGAGCTGTTCTCGTCGAGCCCGGCGTCGATGAAACGCGCAATGTTGGGATGCTCCAGTCGCGCAAGGATGCGGCGTTCCTCGCGCAGGCGCGCACCGAACTGCGGTAGGTCCGCGCGCACCCGCTTGATCGCCACGCGCTGTTCCACCGTGCCGTCGTCGCGCTCGCCCAACCACACCTCGCCCATGCCGCCAGTGCCGAGCACGTGCCGCAGGCGCCACGGACCGATCCGCGCCGGCGCAGGCCGTGGGTCTGGCAGCGGCCCGGCGGCGTTGGCATCCAGCACGCCGGCCACGCGCGCCAGGCGCAGCAAACGCTGCAGTTGCGGCGCATCGCGCAGCGCGGCGGGGATCTCGGCGGGATCGATGGTCTGGCCCAACGCCACCCGCTCGGCCAGCTGCGCCAGGATGTCAGTCTGCGGCGTCATCCTGCACCGCGCCGGCCATCCGCGCGATCGCGCGGTTGAGTTTCATGCGCACGCCGTCGACTGACTCTCCGATCTCGGTCGCGATCTCGGCAAACGACATGCCGAACTCGAAACGCATCAGTACCAGACCGCGGTGCGCTGGCGACAGCATGGCCAGAGACTGCTCCCAGGCGATCCAGTCCTCCGGCTCGACATTCGCCGCCGGCAGCACGGACTCCACGATTTCCTGGACATCACTGCCGCCCACCACAGGCGCGCGTCCATGGCTGCGCAACGACTGCCGCAGGGCGTTGATCAGCACCGTGCGCAGGTAGGCAAAGAAGGCGCCCGGCTCGCGCGGCTCGATCTGCTCCAGATGCTCGAGTGCCTTCAGCCAGGTCAGCTGCACCAGGTCCGCAGTGTCCTGCTGGTGGCGCAACAGCTGCGGCACCCGGCCTTGGGCAAAGCGGCGCAGCAGCGGCTCCACCCGCGCCACCAGTGCCTCGCGCGCGCCCGCATCGCCGCCGCGGATGCGGCCGAGCAGCTGCGCGGTCGTATGCAGACCGGCGGTGGATTCGGCCATGCGTGGCGGCCTCCGGGGATTGACGTCCGGAGGATAGCAATTTTGCCGCAGTGCTCGCCGCTACGCGGCCGGTCGGCCGCGCCGGGATCGTGGTTGCCATGGTGCGTAGAATGCCGCAAGGCCTGCGCAGCGAACGCCCGGAAACCGGGACACAGGGCGTTGCGGGAGACCGGCGACAGCGCCGATTCAGACGCGCGGGCATCCACCAGCGCGCTTTGGTTGCCTGTGTCCCTGTGTATGCGCCTGAGCAGTGGCTTAGCCGCCAATCGCGACGATGGCACCGGTGAGGATTGCAACTCCTGCGACCAGCGAGCAGATGCCAATGTACGGCAGGTACCTCAGTGCCATCGGGACCGAGCGCTTGGCGAAGCGCTGATGCCAGCGCCAAGGGATGACCGAGAGCACGAGCGTAGTCAGGACGACTACCCAGCCGAAGACCAGAATGGGCATCGGGAAGGGCATGCGTCCCGCAGCAGTGACAAGTGCAGCGCCGGCCACCAGGCGAACCACGAGTTCAAGGTAGTGCAGCCTCGCTGTCCCTGCGAACCGCAGCAGGAAACGGCTGGCAACTGGCGGTGCGAGCAATGCGGCAACGGCAAAGCCGACGAGGAACAGACCCAGTAACGCGACAACGCCGAGAGCTACCGTCGACAGCATGGCAATCCGCACTCACCAGAAAGTGGGAAATCGAGGGCGCAGGGTTCGACAGAGAATCAAGAGCCAGGCGACTCCCACGCGCCTGTATGCGGAAGCGCTGCTTGAATCCCGCGTCATCATTTACGATCCAATGAGTGGCAGGAATGATCGTTGCAGCTTGATATCGGATCGCGCGGTGCGCGCGCGCCTCACCGATCCGACAGGTAGCGCGCAGCGTCAGGATACAGCTGCCGCAGCACGTCGAGCGCGCAGGCGCGGAGCCGGGTTGCAAATTGCGGATCAGTCCATGCGTCGGTCTCGGTTGCGGCATGTGCCGTCAGCGCCGAATCCACCGCTGCTGCCCAGTGTGCCGGCGCGCCAATCTCGCGCCATGGCCCGCGGCCGCGGCCGAAGTGGGCGACTGCGAGGTAGCGCAGCAGCGCATCGCGGGTCACGCGTGCCAGGGCTTCGTTGCCCCACGACACCACCGCTGCCTCGGTGCCGCGAACGCGGTTGACCCCGCGCGCGATGCCGGCCGCGCTCAGCGCGCCGAGCACGCCGCCGACCAGCATGCCGGCGCCGAAGCTGAGTCCGCCGGTGGCGATGTCGGCCTTGAGTCCGAGCGCTGCACCACCCAACGCGCCGCCGAGCAGACCGGCGCGCGTCTCGCTCAGCGGCGCGCTGACGATTTGCAGCTGGGCGACATCGGCGGCGATCTGTGCGACGGCCGAGCCTTCGAGTGCGTGCAGTGCGACGAGCTTGGCGAGCGTTTTGGACGCGGCGGCGTCGAGGCGTGCTGCGAGTTGTTCGCGCGCGCGCGCCTCGGCGTCGCCTGCGCTGCCGGTGACGGTGCTGCGCACCCACTCTCGCAAGCGGCCGGCGAGTCCTGGATCGTCGATCGCCTCGCGATCGTTGGCTGCTGCGGTGAGGAAATCCGCGATTGCGCGCAGGCTGGCGTCGAACACCTGTTGGCGCTCGACGCGCCACGCACGGTGCAGGGTGTTCATTGTCAGTCGTTGCAACGGTTCGAGGGCGGTCTCGATTGCGCTCCACAGCACCGATTCCTGTACCCAGCAGCGCGCGAAGGCATCCAGCGGCAGGACCGCACGCACCAGCGGCTGGCGCGCCAGCGCTGCGCGCCAGCGCGCCAGTTCGGCCGCTTCGTCTGCCGCCGCGCGCGGCGCGCCCATCTGATTGAGCGCCACCACCACTGGTTTGCCGATCCAGCCGAGGATGCGCAGTTCCGCATCCAGATAGCCAGCGGCCTGCGGCGACTCGGAGGCGTTGACCAGATACAGCAGCGCATCGGCTTCCTCGCGCGCGTTTCTCAGCGCCTGCTGGCTGCACCAGAACGGACGCTGCGTCAATCGGTCCCAGGTGTCGCGCAGAAAGCCCAGCAGCGGTTGGTCGGAGGATTCGAGCCGCTTTGCGAGCCGCAGCGAATCGCCGAAGCCTGGCGTGTCCCACAGCATCAGTTCCGCGCCATCGACAGCGACCAGCACATGGCCTTCGGCGAGCTCGGTTACGTGGGCTGCATCGCGCACCTGGCCAATGTCGCGTCCGAGCAGCGTGCGCATCAGGGTCGTCTTGCCCGCATTGGTGTGCGAAAGCAGACTGATTGCGATGCGCTGCGGGGCTTTCACGCGCGCACCTCGACGTCGGCAGCCGGGCTCAGATCAACGAATCGCGGCGTCAATCCGTGGCCGGCAAGCAGCGCCTGCCAAGCGGCGCGACGCTGTTCGATGCGCTGCAGGTCGGCGGCAAAGCGCGTGCGGAATCCGGACTCGTCGAGCAGCACGCCGAGCGTGCCTGCGGCAGCATGTTGGTCCGCGATGCGGGACAGCAGCGCACCGTGGTGCTCGTGTTCCGGCGTGGCCGTGAGCGCGAACAGCACGAACACCGCACCGCCCGCCGTCGCGACCGGCGCTGCCAGCGCCAATGAATCTTCGCTGCCGAAGGCAAGGGTCGGTGCAAGTGCGAGCCGTACCGTGCCGCCCAGTGCGGATTCCAGTGCGCTGCGCAGCGCTGCTTGTGCGATGGCGTCGACCTCGACGGCGTAGGGAATCACGGTCACCGGCACGGCCGCATGCGGATCAGCACACTCGCGCGCGAGCCGCTGGAAGTACGGCGTCGAGAAATCCAGCGGCACATCGCTGCTCAGCTGCCGCACGCGCCAGCTCGCCACCAGTGCGAGCAATGTCCGTGGCACGATCACGATCAACAGCAGGCTCAGTGCAAACAGGTGGATCCAGCTTGCCGCCGAGACATCCGGCAGGATTCTTCCTGCTTGCCCAATGCGCAGCGCAGCGATGGTCTCGACATCGGGCACCTGAAGTCCGCTGAGCGCCGATGCTGGCGCCAACACCACGCTGAGCAGCGCGTGCACCTGCGCTGCTTCAAGAAACGTGCTTTGCCAGGCCGCGCGATAGTCGAGGACCAGTCCGCGCGCGTAGAGCCCGAGACACAGTCCCAGCGCGAGCGCCAGCGCGCCAAGATGCAACAGACGCTTCAAGCGTTGTGCGGCCAGTGCGCGCAATGGATCGCGCACTGCTGAGTGCCGCCGCAGCGCAAGGAGCAGCAGCGCGCCATAAGCCAGCAAGTTCCAGGCGACTACCGACAGCCACGGCGGCGACAGCAGGTCGATGCGCTGTCCGGGGCCGGCGAAGTCGGCGGCGATCCCCGCGATCAGTGCGACTGCCATCACCAGCAGTGGCAGCCGGGTTCCCGCGAGGCGACTGCGGGGCGCAAGCTCGCCGCGCGCTGCGAGCTGCTCGCTAACGATGCGCGCGCGCGTCACCACGTATGCCTTCCAATTTGCCGGCGTGCCTGCCGTGCGCCGCGCGGCTTCGCTTGCCCGCAGTCGATCATCGGCATGCCAGCTGGAACCGTCGGGGTCGCCCGATTCCAATGCCTGCATGCGCAGCACGGCAAGTGCATCAGCTTCGTTCATGGAGGCGCGTTCGGGTCATCGTGCACAAGGATGCCACGCGGGGCCGCCGGACCGGGGCGTTCGGTTTTGCCGGCTTGCGGCATTCCAAGTCCAGTTGCCTGATCGGAATGCCCGCATGCCATCTGCCGTCCGCCTTGTTTCCGCCGTCGTTTTCCTGCTCATCGCGTGCGTTGCAGCGCCGCTGCGCGCGCAGTCGTTCGTGGTGCAAGCCAACCCGCCGGCGCTCACCCCCGAGGCTGCGCTCGACGCGCGCGCGCAGACGATCCGCGCCGGCAGCTACTTCTTCAGCATCCGCGCGGACGGTGTCGGTCCAGTGCGGCAAACCGGCCCGCTGATGCCGGATGCAGCCGGACGGGTCGCCGCGCGGATCCTGATCGGGACGTTGGTGCCGGGCAGCTACACGCTGGTGCTGAGCCAGGGAGCGGCGAGCGGCGGGGTGCTTGCGAGCACCCCGTTGACCATCACGCCGGCGATTTCGGTCAAGGGTCTGCCCGATCCGGCGCAGCCGGGCAACCCGATGGTCGCAGAGGTCTCGGGACTTCGCACGGGCACGGCGCGGGTGCGGGTCAATGGCGTCGATGTCACCGGCGATGTTGCGGTCACCCCGGCCACTTCGGTGATTCCATATGTGCTGCCTGTAGCCACGCCGCCCGCTGCGAGCGTGCCGATCGAGGTGCGCAACTTCGATGGCGACCAGCTGGTCGGTTTTGGCCGAGGCAGTTTTCGTGTCAGCGCTCCCGCGTTCAGCGGCCCCGCACGCCTGCTCGATCTCACCGGTGTGCCGGCCGTGTTTGCAGTCAACCAGCCGTTTTCGATCGCGGGTCGGGTCGAGCTGCGCCGCGGCAGCCCCGAGGGAATGATCGCGCGGCTGACGCTGCGCCTGCCAAACGGCCGCTCGCTGATCCTCGACGATGGCCGCGGCCGCGTAGCGGCCGATGGCGGTTTCCAGTTGCGCGGCCGCGCGCCGTCGGTCTGGAACGGCGCGCCGCTGGCGCTGGGCCTGCTCGGCAACGGCCAAGGCGAGGTGGCGATCGTGCTGGTCGATCCGCAGGTGTCGGACGGTCGACGCGGTGCTTCGTTCCCGTTTCCGCTGGGCTCGCGCCCGCTGTTCGATCCTTCGAATCTTGATCTGTCCCAGGACATAGGCCTCGACGTGCGCGTTCGCGATCCCGACGGCAACCCGGTGGCGAACACGGTCGTGACCTTGTTCGGCGAGCCGGGCGCCGTCATCACGGCGGTCGCCGGCGGCGCGGCGCTTCGCGGCGGCACACCATCTTTGACCACTTCTGGCCAGCCGACGCTGGTTCTCAAACCGGGCACCCAAACGCTCGGCCTGCTGCAGGAGTTTGCGCCGCGGATCGCCGATGCGGTGCGCAGCGAGTGCCCGGTGACGCTCTATCGCGGCAAGACCGACGCGCTTGGCAACCTGCAGGTTCGGCTAAGCAAGTTCGCATCGATCGCGGCCAAGATCAAGTCGCTGAACGCAGACATCAGCGATGGCAGCCCGGACCACGACACCAACGTGCCACTCGACACCCAGTTGCGCCTGCGCCTGAGCCCGCTCGGCGCCGGACCGCCGGATGGCAATGGCTTTACCTTTGCCAATGATCCGGGCACCGCGCAGGCCGCCGAGACCTATCTCACCTACAGCTTCCAGAGCCAGCGCTGGTGCTTCGAAGCCGACGACTTCGGTGGTTGCACGCAAGTCCTGCCGGCGGCTATCCCGACCCTGAGCTACACTGTGCGACCCTATATCGGGTCGATCGCACTGCCGATCACGCCGCTGCTGCCCGGCTTGCCGCGCATCGAACTGGAGACGCTGGTCGACCGCTACGGTCCGATCACCACCTTTCCGGGCAGCCAGTTCGACGATGCTGCGGGTCTGAACATCGGCGGCGGCCTCGATGTCGGGTTCACCTTCGACCAGCTGCTGTTCGGCATCTTGCAGCAAGCCACGCTGTCGTACCGCCCACCAGGCGGCGACTGGGGCGTGCCGATGCCGTTCCAGACCTCAAGCACACAGCCCTGCGCGAATGTCGATGAGACCGAGTACCGACTGCTGGTGCCAAACCTGCATCGATTCGCGTGGACCAACACGATACCCAAGCGCTGGCACGGATTCCGCATCGATGTGCGCAGTGGCCAGCGCACCAATCGCTACGAGTTCAACCTCGAGGCGGAACCACCGCCCGGCTGGTGGCTCAATCCGCCCGCGGATGCGGTTTCGCGGCGCGTCGATGCGTGGAAGCCGTCCGAGGTCAAGCTCAGCCTCGAACTCGAACCCGCGCCGGTCGAGATCACTGCCGATCTGTCGGAGATCGGAATGGGCTCGGTGAACAACCGCAACAACTCTGCCGAGCGGTGGAGCGGACGCGCAGCTTCCGATGGCAGCGAATCCTTCAATCGCGCGGCGCGCAACAACAGCCGCGCGGCCAACGAGGACGGCACTGTCGCCAGCGCGACGGTGGCCGGACTCGAGGCGAGCGTGACCATCGGCCCGGAGACGATCATCGATACCGGTTGGGTGCCGCTGTTCCGCGCGGCCTGGGGCGTGCCACCGATTGCATCGGCGACCTTCGGCATCGACGCGTTTTTCCTTGCGCGCGTGCAGTTCGATGCGATGACTCGCTTGCTCGAAAGCGGGCAGCTGCAGTCGTCGCTGGCGGTCACGCCCACCGTGGAGGGCGCAATCAAGGCCTTCCTCAACGTCAGCGCGGTACTCGGGCTGGTCGATCTCACCGCCAAGTTCACGCCCTCGTTCGCACTGTCGATGCCGATTCAGGTGAGCAATGGCGCCTCGGTGACGCTCGATGAGTGCTTCCGCTTCGCGATGGACGTCGAGTACGAGGTGTCGGTGGGCCTGTGCGATTTCTGCATCTCCGCTTCGGACCAGCAGAACCTGTTCACCGAGCGCGCGCCTGCTGGCTGCACGATTCCGCCGAGCGCTGCCAGTGCGCCGCAGCCGACGCTGGGCGCACTCGGCATCCGTCGCTACTCGGCGCCGTCGGTGGCCTTCGACGCGCTGGGCGCGGGCAGTCTGGTGCGGATCGGCGACAGTGGCGCGCTCGAAGTGCGGCCATGGGTCGCCGGCCAGTTCGGCGCTGCGCAGGCGCTGGCGAATCCGCCGGTCGGTGCGGCGACGGTCCGTCACGCCATAATCGGCGATGGCCGCGCCCTGATGGTCTACGAACGCTCCAGTCTTGCGCAGGCGGCGTTCCTTGCGTCCTCCATCGAACAGGGCGCCGCCAGCCGCTACATGGCCTGGCGCCTGTCCAATGGCGGCACGTGGGGTGCGGAGCAGTCGCTCAGCGCGCCGGGCAGCGGTGGCGAGGGCCAGGTCTCGCTCGCGGTGTGTCCGGCAACGCGCAGCGGCTGCCCCAGCGGTGGCGAAGTGCTGGCGGTGTGGATCCGCAATCCCGACGGCGCGGCCTTCGGGTTCCGGTACGAGGTTTGGCACGCGTTGTTCCGCAACAATGCGTGGACCGTGCCCGCGCGCCTGGCCGATCCGGGCAGCGGCGCCGACATGCATCCGCAGGCCGCATACATCGGCGCCACGCCGATCGCGACCTTCACCCGCGCCAGCGAGCGCAGCATCGGCGGCCAGGCCACGCGAAGCCTGATGTATCGCGTGCTGCCGGCAGGTGCGGCGACCATGATCGCGGGCACCAGCGGTGCGCAGTGGCAGGCGCTCACCGTTGATGGCCAAGGCCGCCCGGTGATCGCGTTCACCGCGGTTCCCGCCGGTGCCGCGTTGGCCGGCAACCAGACCGTGATGATGGCCGCGCGCGGCACCTGCACTGGCAGCAGCTGCACGTTCGCAGTCGAGCAGCAGCGTGATGCGCTGGGCCGCAGTATCCGCGCCGAGGCGCCGGATGCGGAGGTGCTCGGCGATGGCTCGGTGCGCGTGGTCTATCGCGCGCTCGGCTTCGGTCCGAACGCGCAGGGCGTGCGCGTGGCCCCCGGCGATACCGAGGGTCTGATCACCGGGGTCGGCGAGTTGGCGCAACTGGTGCCCAACTTCAGCGCCGGCCTGCCGGTGCTGCCGCAGGCGCTCACCAGCAACAGCCTGCTCAACTTCAACCCGGTGCTCGCACGCAATCCGGCCAATGGCATGCTGGTGGTGCTGGCCGACCAGGCCATCGCGTCACCGGTGGCGCCCGGCCTTGCGCGCACGGTCGCCGGCTTCGAGCCGGCCCGCACGGGTCTGAAGGCACAGCCGGTCGCCGGCAGCCTGGTGCAGCTTGCGGTACCCGATGCGCCGGAGTTCAGCATCGACGCGGTGCTACCGCTGTTCGAAGCGATCGAGGCCGGCACCGATCTCAACGTCGAGGTGGTGGTGCGCAACAGCGGCCGTCGCTGGGTCTACGACGGCCGCACGCCGCTGCGCCTCGAAGCGGCGTGGGATGGTGCTCCAGGCGCGGGCGCGCCGGCGGGCGCGGCCTCCGTCACCGCGATCCCGGACTCCGGGCAGGCGCTGGTGCGCATCACCTTGCGCGCGCCCGCAGACGCAGCGCCCGACCAGCGTCGTAGCGTGCACGTGCGGGTCAACGCGGACGCCGCGATCGTCGAGGCCGACGGTGGCAACAACGACGCGGTGGCGGTGGTCGGCGGACTGCCACAGCCGACCGCACTCGAAGTCGTGGAGCGTCGCCGCGACCGCACCGTGCTGTTGCAATGGAATGCGCCGGCCGATCCGCGCATTGCCGGTTACCGGATCTGGCGCGCGCCGCCGCCGGGCGCGGGCGCGGGCGAGCCGCAGTGGTTTCCGGTCGGCACCTCGTTCGGCAGCGCATTCGCCGATCTCACCGGCGATGCCGGGCAAACGAACTGGTATCGGGTCAGCGCGTACGCGACGAGCGGTCTCGAGTCCCCACCCAGCGCCATTGCGATTGCCGCGCGCGACGATACACCGACCGACGAAATCTTCGCGGCATCCTACGAGTCTGCGCGCGATATCCGGGTGCTACGGCCCGTCGTGGAGTAGTCGCACGCTGCGGGGTGCGCTTGACGCGCCCCGCCCGTGCGACTAGCTTGATCGCACCCTCCGGGGAGTAGCTCGCCCGCATCGCGGGATCCACGCGTCAACATACTTGGCAGCAGCCATGGTGCGTGGGATGGATCAACCGATCCGTCGGGCAAGACCGAAGGCAGTCCTCGTCGCCCCGCCGGGTTGCACGAGGACTGTCTTTGCGTCCACCCAGCAGCCCGGCCCGGAGTGTCCATGCAAGC
>JBBSDI010000068.1:0-13239 GCA_038249585.1 Lysobacterales bacterium
AGCGGCGGTTGGCGCAATACATCGAACACCACGCCCTCGTGATGCTCGCTGCGCGTCAATCGCTGCAGGTCGTCGGCCTCGACCATGCGATAGCCGACCTTGCTCTTCGCACACCACGCCAGTACGGGCTTTAGCACCGACAAGCGCGCCTCGACCAGATACACCTTGCGAATCGCCTGCGGCCGCCGCGCGAACACCGCCAGGCATGCATTGACGCCGAACACTCGCAACTCGGACGCATCGCTTTGCTCCCGTCCCCCCTCGCGGGGCAAGGGCCGGGGACGGGGGGCGCGTTCCTGCCGCGACCGTCCATCCGGTGCCGCACGCAATGCCTCCAGCTTCGCACTGATCGCAGCCCACGCACCTTCCGGCTGCTGCAGCACCTCGTGATTCCACAACCGCACCACATCGAAGCCCTGCGCTTTCAGGTACGCATCGCGCGAAGCATCCCGCTCCGTCCCATGCTGTCCACCATCGCACTCGATCACCAACCGCGGCTCGAAGCTGGCGAAGTCCGCAACATAAGGCCCGATCGGAACCTGCCGCCGAAAGCGCGCGCCTTCAAGATTGCGCCCACGCAGCAACTGCCAAAGCGCACGTTCCGCATCGGTCATGTTCGATCGCAATGCGCGTGCGCGCTCGACAGTGGGTTTGGGCATGGCAATTCAGGTTAGCACTGCAAGCCCCGGCACCCCCGTCCCGACCCTTCCCCCGGGAAGGGGGAAGGGCTTTTCGCCGCGATGCGCAACCTCTCGCCGCGTCAGTGCGCCGCTTCAGGATTCTCCGCGCCCTGCCGCTCCAATTCGCGGGACACCGCTTCCGGTGAGCCGGTATAGCGCGCCAGGCGCAGATAGATCGCCGGCACCACGAACAGCGACAGCGCGGTCGACAGCATCACCCCGAATACGATGGTCACGCCGATGGTGATGCGACTCGACGCGCCGGCCCCGGTTGCGAACAACAGCGGCAACGCGCCGACCACAGTGGCGATCGAGGTCATCACGATCGGGCGCAGACGCACGCTGGCGGCCTCGATCACCGCCTCTCGCAAGGCCATGCCTTCGTCGCGCAACTGGTTGGCGAACTCCACGATCAGGATGCCGTTCTTGGCTGCCAGTCCGATCAGCATCACGATGCCGACCTGGCTGTACAGATTCAGAGAGCCTCCCCACGCCAGCAGCCCAGCGAGCGCGCCGAGTACGGCCAACGGCACGGTCAACATGATCGTGAACGGATGCACGAAACTCTCGAACTGCGCGGCCAGCACCAGGTACACGATCAGCAACGCCATCGCGAAGGTGAACACGATGCTGGCGCCCTGCTGACGGTACTCGCGCGAATCGCCCTTGTAGTCGATGATCGCCGAGCGCGGCAGCTCGGTTCGTGCGGTGTCCTCGAGGTAGCTCAATGCCTCGCCCAGCGTGTAGCCCGGCGCGAGTGCTGCGCTGATGGTGATCGCACGCAGGCGGCCGAAGCGGTTGAGCGAGCCCGGCTCGGCGATCTCCTGCACGCTGACCAGATTGGCCAGCGCAATCAACTCGCCGGATCGCTGCGAGCGCACGAAGACATTGGTCAGGTCCGATGGCTGCTTGCGGTCCGCGTCGCGTCCCTGCACGATGACGTCGTACTCCTCGCCCTCGCGCGTAAAGGTGGTGACCCGGCGTCCGCCCATCATGGTCTCGAGGGTGGTGCCGATCTCATCGACCGACACGCCAAGGTCGGCCGCCCGTGCACGGTCGATGTCGATGCGCAGCTGCGGTCGGGTTTCCTTGTAGTCGGAGTCGACGCCGAGCAGCTTGGGGTTGTTGGCTATCGCGGCCAGCATGGTGTCGCGCCACGCGGCCAACTGCTCATAGTCCGGTCCGCCGATCACGAACTGCACGGGCTGGCCGAAGCCACGCGACAGTCCCTGGCGCATCTGCGGGAATACGCGCACGCCGGGTACTTCATCGAGCTTGCGCCGCACCTGCTCCATCACTGCAGCAGTGTCGACCTCGCGCTCGTCCCACGGTTTCATGATCACAATCGCCTGACCTGTGTGCATTTCTTCGGCCTGCGCGCCACCCATGCCGCGCGGCGTGCGCGTGTTGACTCGCGCCACCGAGCCTTCCTCGATGAACCCGAGCAAGCGTTTCTCGACTTCGCGCATCTGGCCCAGCGTGTAGTCATAGCCTGCACCTTCCGGACCATTGACGACGACGAAGAACGCGCCGCGATCCTCGGCTGGCGCGAGTTCCTTGGGCACCAGCCAGAACAGCACGCCGGCGACGCCCACCGCCAGCAGCATGCCGAGCGCGGTCAGCCCCGAGCGTCCGATGTTGCGCTCCAGCGATCGTCGATAGCGATCCGAAACCCATTGGAAGCGCTTGTCGACCCAGGTCGACAAGCCCGGTTTGCCGGTGTGCGGGGTCAGCAGCTTGGAGCACATCATCGGCGACAGGGTCAATGCCACGAATGCCGAGATCGTCACCGCTGCGGCGATCGCGATCGCCAGCTCGCGGAACAGCCGGCCGATATTGCCCTCCATGAATCCGATCGGCACGAATACCGCGACCAGCACCGCGGTAGTGGCGATCACGGCGAAGGCGACCTGGCGGGCACCGCGATAGGCCGCTACCAGGCGCGGCTCGCCCATATCGACGCGGCGCTGGCAGTTCTCCAGCACCACGATCGCATCATCGACCACCAGGCCGATCGACAGCACCAGTGCCAGCAGGGTCAGCAGATTGATGGTGAACCCGAAAGCGTAGAGCGCGATGGCAGCACCCAGCACGCACACCGGCACGGTGACTGCGGGAATCAGCGCGGCGCGCCAACTACCGAGGAACAGGTAGATCACCACCAGCACCAGGGCGATCGCCTCGAACAGCGTCCAATAGACCTTCTCGACCGCCGCATCGATGAACACCGAGTTGTCGAACGCCACCACCAGGGCCATCGACTCCGGCAGATTGGGGCTGATGCGTTCGACCTCGGCGCTTACCGCGCGCGACACCGCCAACGAATTCGCAGTGGATGTCTTGACGATACCCAGTCCGAGCTGGCCGATACCGTTGCCGCGAAAGTCGGTGCGCCGCTCGACCGACGCCAGCTCCACTTTCGCGACTTCACCGAGCTTGATCAGATGGCCGTCGCGCCCCTTGGCCACGGTCAGCTCGGCGAAATCGCCTTCGCCGCGATAGCCGCGAGTGACACGAACCGTGAAATCGCGGGTAGTCGATTCCACCCGGCCAGCGGGCAGCTCGACATTCTCACGGCGCAGCGCGGCCAGCACATCGTTGACCGTGAGTCCGCGGGCAGTGAGCTGGCCGCGGTCGAGCCAGATGCGCATCGCGTAGCGTTGGCCGCCGCCGGCGATGATCCGCGCGATGCCGTCGAGGCTGGAGAAGCGATCGACCAGGAAACGTTCGGCGTAGTCGTTGAGCTCGAGCAGGCTGCGATCGCTGGCAGACAGGTTCAGCCACATCAGCACCTCGGCGTCGGCCGAGACCTTGGCCACCTGCGGCGGGTCGGCCTCGGTCGGAAGATTGCCGACCACCCGGCTGACCGCATCGCGCAAATCGTTGCTGGCGCCGTCGATATCGCGACTCAGGTTGAACTCGACCGTGATCTGCGAGCGGCCGTTCTGGCTGCTCGACTGGATGGTCGAGATACCTTCGACGCCGGAGATCGAGTCCTCGATGATCTGGGTTACGCGCGACTCGACGATCGACGCCGAGGCACCACGGTAGGCGACTTCGACCGATACCACGGGCGGATCGATATCCGGCAGTTCGCGCAGTGGCAGGCGATCGAAAGCGATCAGCCCCAGCACCACCAGCATCAGCGACAGCACCGCGGCAAACACCGGTCGCCGCACGGATACATCGGAAAGGAACATGCGAATCTCCTGAAAACGACGGGCCGTGATTGCGGCGTCGAACGCGCCGCGCCGCTACGCGCTGGGGGTCGCCGGGGCGACTGCGGGGTTCAGTGCCACTTTCACGCCATCGCGCAGTTTCACGATCCCGTCGGTGACGACGCGTTGGCCGGGCGCGATGCCACGCAGCACCTCGACCTCGCCGGCGCGGCGCGCGCCGATGCCGATCTCGACCTGGCGCGCGACCATGTCGTCGCCGACGGCGAACACGAAGTGGCGGGTGCCCAATGCGACTACCGCAATCTCCGGCAGCACCACCGCCTCGCGCGGAGCTGCATCGACGCGCACGGTCAGCAGCATGCCCGGCTTGAGCAGGGATTCCGGGTTCGGCAGCAGCGCGCGCACGCCGATCGCGCGCGAGATCGGGTCGACTCGCGAGTCGATCGAGGCGATGCTGCCTTCGAAATGGCGATCCGGCCACGCCGCGCTCATCGCCTTGACCGGCAGTCCCTCGCGTAGCGCCGACAACGAAGTTTCCGGCACCGAAAAATCCAGTTTGATGATGGACACATCGTCGAGGGTCACGATTTCCGTGCCCGGACTGACCAGGGTGCCCTCACTGACCCGGCGGAAGCCCAGCACGCCGGCGAACGGCGCGGTGATGACGCGATCGGCCAGTCGTGCGCGGATCGTGTTCATGCGCGCGATCGCCGCGTCGCGCAGCGCGACCTGGGCATCCAGCTGCGAGCGCGCGATGGTGCCCTGCTCGACCAGATCGGCCTGCCGCGCGTATTGCTGCTGGGCCTCTTTCGCCGCGGCGCGCGCTTCTTCGAGTTGCGCGGCCTCGGCGCGACCGGTCAGTTCGACCAGCACCTGGCCGGCTTCGGCGCTGCCGCCATCGTTGAAGTTCACCCGCGAGACCGTCTCGGTGACCTTGGCGGTCAACACCACCGACTCGTTGGCGTTGGCGGTGCCCAGCGCCTCGATGGTGTCCGACCATGGCTTGCGTTCGACAGTCACCGCCACCACGCCGATCGCGGGTGCGGCCGCGCGCTGCGGCGGTGCGGCCGCGTCACCACCGCAGCCGGCGACGACCACCGCGAGCAACGTTGCGGATCCGATGCGACGGTAGCGGCTCAAACGTGCAGCGCGATCACCAAGGGTGTGCGTTGCGATCTCGGGATCGGACATGGGGTGACTCCTGCAAGACCCCACATTCTACTTGACAATTGTGAAGACGACGGCCCGACCGCAGCGGCAGACCCGCCGCTGGACAGCACGACTGCGCTTACAATTACCGCGCTGACAGCCACGGACTACCGCATGACCGCACCACTGCGCGTGACCGACCTGTTGCTGGCCTGGCGCCAGGGCGGCCATGCGACCGACGCCGAAGCGCTCAGCCACGAGGTCTACGCCATCCTCAAGCGCATGGCGGCATCGCGCTGGCGCGGCGCTGGCACGCCGCAGACGCTCAATCCGACAGCACTGGTCGGCGAGGCCGTGGTGCGTCTGCTCGACGGCAGCGTGGACTGGGCGTCGCGTGCGCACTTCTTCGCCCTTGCCTCGCTGCAGATGCGCGCGGTGCTGGTCGACCATGCGCGCAGTCGTGGCGCCGACAAACGCGGTGGTGGGATCGCGGCGGTCACGCTCGAGGGCATCGAGATCGGGGTGTCCACCGACGAGGCCCTGCTCGATCTGGATGCGGCGCTGCATGAGCTGGCGCACGACGACGCACGCAGCGCACGGGTCATCGAGCTGACCTACTTCGGCGGCATGAGCGCCCGCGAAGTGGCCGCAGTGGTTGGTGTCGGCACGACCACGGTCGAGAACGATCTCGCCTACGGTCGCGCCTGGCTGCGCACCCGCCTGTCGGCGTGAACGCTTCGAACCGACGCGAACTGTTCGAGCGCGCGCGCGCGCTGGATCGTGCCGACCGCGACGCGTTCCTCGCCGCGCACTGCAGCGACGCAGCGTTGCGCGACGAGCTTGCCCGCATGCTGCTGGCTGCCGAGTCGCACGACGACCCGATCGCCGATCGGGTGCAGCGTGCGGCGGCCGACACCGTGCACCAGCTCGGCATGCCGGCCATGATCGGCAGCTATCGCATCGTGTCCCTGCTGGGCGAAGGCGGCATGGGCAGCGTGTGGCTTGGCGAGCGCGACGACGGTGCGTTCAAACGCCAGGTCGCCATCAAGGTGATACGCGGCATGCCGTCGACCGCTGCGGTCGAACGTTTCCGTCGCGAACGTCAGGTACTGGCCGGACTGGAACACCCGCAGATCGCGCGCCTGCACGACGGCGGCACCACCGCCACTGGCGAGCCCTTCCTGGTGATGGAGTATGTCGAGGGCCGCGCGCTCGGCGACTGGGTTGTGCAAACAGCGCCCGACCTGGCCCAGCGAATGCAGCTGTTTGCCAGCCTGTGCCGCGCGGTGCATTTCGCGCACCAGCGGCTGGTGGTGCACTGCGACTTGAAGCCGGCCAACGTGATGGTGCGCGCGGATGGCTCGCCGGTGCTGCTGGATTTCGGCATCGCGCGGCTGCTCGAGCCGGGCGACGGTGCAGCGCGGACCGCGACGTTTGCCGCAACTCCCGCCTATGCAAGCCCTGAGCAGCTGCTCAACCAACCGGTGACGATGGCCACCGACGTGTTCGGGCTGGGCATGGTGCTGTATGAACTGCTGACTGGTCGGGTGCCGGCGCGCACAACCGATGCGATCTCGCTCAGTCGCGAGTTGCCCGCGCCGAGCCGGCTGCCCGCGGATCCGGCGCATGCCACCACCAGCACCGACCCGGCACTGCTGCGCGGCGATCTTGATGCCATCGTGCGCCGTGCAATCCGGGTCGAACCGGGCATGCGCTATGGGTCTGCCGCCGATCTCGCCGACGATGCACAAGCCTGGCTCGATGGTCGCCCGGTGGCGGCGGTCGGCGGGCATTGGCGCTACCTCAGCGGCAAATTCATCCGCCGCCATCGACTGGCAGTGGCGCTGGGCTCGACCGCAGTGGTGGCACTCGTCGCGCTGTCGGTGCTGCTGGGCGTGCAGAATCGCGCCGCGCGGATCGCGCAGGCCGCAGCGGAGCGCGAAGCCGCCGCCGCTCGCGCAACCTCGGGCTTTCTGCAAGACCTTTACACCGAACTCGATCCAGCGCGCCATCCCGGCCGCCGCATCGATGCGCTGGAGTTGCTCGATCTGGGACGCCAGCGGCTCGACCGCCTGGAGTCGGCCGCCCCGGCAACCCGCGCCGCGCTGGAGCGGAGTCTTGCCAATATCTACCTGCAGATCGGCAAGCCGGAGCCGGCACTGGTGCTGGCGCGTAGCGCGGCCGCGCGGCTGCAGGCGTCGACCGCCACCGTGCGCGACCGCGTCGAATCCGATGCCTTGCTCGCGCGCGCGCTGAACGCAGCGCTCGACTTCCCCGCTGCGCGCGAAACCGGCGACCGCGCGCTGGCCGGTGCGATCGCGCTCGGCGATACCGCGCTCGAGGCACCAATCCGCACGGCACGGGCGTGGTCGGCACTGGCACTGGAAGACACGGCAGCCGCGCGCGCCGACTACGATCGCGCAGAGGCGATTTTCGAGACCCAAGGCGAGAGCGCGCGCGAGCCGCTCGCTCGCCTGGCCTACAATCGTGCCCAGCTCGCCGAGTCCCAAGGCGACGAAACCGCAGCGCTCGTCCTCTACCAGCGCGCGATGCAAATCAACGAACAGGTTTCGGGTCGCGAGCATCCCACCACCCTGATCAGCCAGTTCGGTGCCGGCAAGAGCCTGATCAACCTCGGGCGCAGCGGCCAGGCGCGCGAACTGCTCGCCGACCTGCTCGAGCGCAGCGTGCGCGTACATGGCGAGCAGTCGATGGCGACCGAACGCGCACTCGCGGAACTGGGCAACGCCGAGCGCGAGGTGGGGGCACTGGATGCAGCGCGCGAGCACTTCCGGCGCGCCATGGCGGTGTCGCTGGCGATCAACGCCGGACGGCAGACCCAGCAGTTCGCGCACCACCTGGGCAACCTCGCCACAGTGGAGGAGTACGCCGGCGATCTGGATGCGGCACTCGCATTGGCGCTGCAGTCGACCGCATCGCGCATCGCACTGGGCGGCGCGGACTCGCGCAATGCCGCGCGCGGCCATCACCTGATTGCCCGGATCCAGCTGGCCCGCGATGCGCGGGATGCGGCTGCCGCGAGCAATGCCGAGGCGCTGCGGATCCGAAGCGCCGCGCTGCCGGCCGCGCACGAAGAGCTGCTGCTCTCCGTGGCGCTGCGCGCGGAGATCGGCGCGCGCGCGCTCGCACCCGGCGACGCAGCGTACGATCTTGCGATGCTGCAGGCCGGGCTTGAACGCGATCCCCCACTGTTCGTTCGCGGCCAGCAGCAGCTGTTGCGCGGGATCGCCGCGCTGGCGGCAGCGCAGGGGAATCAGAACCTGCGCATCGACGCGCTGGCGCGCGCGGTCGGATCGGTCGCCGCCGCGCAGGGCAACGCGCATCCCGTGCTGGCGGCAGCGCGCTTGCGCCTGGCCGCAGCCCTGGCCGATGGCGGCGACACCGAGGCCGCGCGGCGCGAACTTGCCCAAGCGCAACCGGCGGTTGCGCGGTCGCACCCGCAGTCGCCCTTGCGCAAGCAATTGCAGGCGCTTTTGCAGCGCGTCGACTGACCCCGCTCGGGAGCAAGCCCGCTGCTTTGCAGCCTGCGGCACCCACGCCACGTCCGGCAAGGTGGGGAGTTCGGCAGCGGATTGCGATTAATCCATCGACCCCCGCCGTCGATTGGATCCGGAGCCTGCCATGAACTACGTCATCCGCTGCATCGTCGTCGTGTTTGCGTCGCTCATGCCGTGCATTGCGCCGGCGCAGGACGTGAACGTGATCACTGTCGATACGACCTCCGACGCCGCGCAGCTGCCCGACGCCTGCACCCTGGTCGCAGCGCTGGACGCCGCCGGCAGCAACCAAGCCCGCGGCGCCTGCCCGGCCGGACGCCGTGACCGCACCGACGTGGTGGTGCTGCCGGATGGCGGGGTGTTTACCTATGCCGCGGGCGTCAGCACGGGCAACACCGTCGTGCAAGTCCAAGGCCCGACAGGAGACCTCGTGGTCGAGGGACGCGGCGCGACGATCCGACGCGCGCCCACGCTGCCGGCTTGCCGCGAGGACGGGGGGCTGACCGAGAACACGCTCGGGTTCATGTTCGTGATCGCCAATCAACGCCCCAACTACACGTTCCGCGACCTCACCATTCGCGGTTTTTGTGGCTCGACTGATTTTTTTGCCGGCGGCATCGGCGCGATCACCCTGACTAATGTCGGGAGCGCGACCTTCGAGCGGGTGCGCTTGCTCGACAACATCGGTTTGGGGGCGCTGCAGGTCTTCGCCAGCGGCAACGTGCGGATCGCCGACTCCGTGCTCGGCAACAACTTGAACCTCGAAAATCATGCCAGTGCGGCGCGGATCATTCTGGACGGTCAGGTGCCGCAATCGGTCGACATCGAACGCACGACCTTCGACGGGAATCGCTACTTCCAGAACACTGCGTCTCCCTCCGTAAGCGGCGCGCTGGTGGTCTTAGGCCTTACTACCGGCGAGATCCGCCTGCGCAACAACACCTTCGTTAAGAACCTGAGCCGCTCTGTGGCGGCCCTGACTGTCAACGCACCCACCGTCGCACTGCACAACAACACTTTTTCCGGCAATCGCGCGCTGCAGCCCGTGGCGCAGTCGTCCACGTTCCAGATCGGAGCCGGGACAGCGCTGCTTGGCGGCAACCTGCTCGCCGGCCTGCCGAGCGGCAACTGCAGATTCTTCGTTTCCGGCGCAACGCAGTTTGCCGCAGGCAACATCAGCACCGACCCGACCTGTGCCGGATTCACGCTGGTGTCCACACTGGACTTGCGCCCGCTCGGCGACTTTGGCGGCCCGGTGCCCAGCATGCCGCCGCTGGCCAGCAGTCCGGCCATCGATGCCGCCGCCGCGTGCGGCACCGCCGCCAGCCCGCTCTTGGTCGACACGCGCGGCGTCGCGCGTCCGCAGGACGGCAACGGCGACGGCCTCGCGACTTGCGACTCCGGTGCAGTGGAATTCGTGCGCAATCGTCCGCCGGTCGTCAGCGGACCGGCTTCGCAGACCGCGTTCGCAGGCACCCCGCTGGTGTTTTCTGCGGCCAACAGCAGCCTGATCGGCGTCGTCGATGCCGATGCACGCGCGCTGCCCCTGCGCGCCACGATCAGCGCCGACGTGGGGCGCGTGCGCTTCGGCAGCGAACTGGGCCTGAGCTGCAGCGCAGGCACCGGCGGTGCCAGCGGCGATGCGCTGCGGCGCTGCGAGGGCACGCTGGCCGCGATCAATGCCGCCCTGGTCGGAATGCAGTACCTGCCAGCCGCCACCGCTGGCGCTGCGGAATTGCGGGTCGAGGTGAACGATCTGGGCAATGGCGGTGACGACAACAATCCACTTGGCGACACGCTCGGCATCGCGGTGACCACCCTGGTCAATGCGCCGGTGCTGTCGTTGAGCACCAGCAGCGTCGACTTCGGCCCGATCGCGGTCGGCGTCGCCGCACCGTCGCGCGCGCTCACCCTCGGCAACAGCGGCAACCAGCCGCTGGTGCTGGCTTCGATCAGCCAGATCGGCGGCAGTCCGGACTTCGGATTCAGCAGCAACTGCCCGCTGAGCCCGCCGGGCAACGCGCTGGCGCCGGGCGCGACGTGCGCGATCAATGTCTGGTTCACCGCAGCGGCCGTAGGCGAGCGGACCGGCGCGCTGGCGATCGCAAGCAATGCCGCAGGCAGTCCGGCGCTGGTGCTGCTCAACGGTATCGGCACTTCCGAGTTGGTGTTCAGCAGCGGCTTCGAATGAGTGCTGGCGCGGCTGCGCTCGCCCATGCCATCCCCTGACGAAAAGGAATCCATCATGTGCCCCGTCGAAGTGCAGCAACCTCAGGCGTATTCCCTGCCAGTGCCGCGCCGATCGCAGCGGCTCGCCCATTGGCTGCTCGCGAGCCTGCTGCTGCCGTGCATCGGCCACGCGCAGATCATTGCAGTACAGGGCGCGACCGACAGCAGCGTGATCGCCGACGCCGCATCGCTGTCGGTACCGGGCGCGACCCATCAGTGGACCTTTCCCGCCGCCGGTCTCGCTGGCACGGTTGTCGACGTACAGCTGCAGTTGGTGCTCACGCATGCAGCAGTCGGCGATCTGAAGATCGCGCTGATCGCGCCCAACGGCGCGCGTCTGCTGCTCGCCGAGTCGGTCGGCGCACTTGCCGGCGGCACCCCGAGCACGGCCGATCTGGATGGCAACTATCGGTTCGACGACGGCGGTGGCGACTTGTGGCAGGCAGCCGCGAGCGCCGGCGGCGCGGTGATTCCACAAGGCGTGCAGTATCGGCCCAGCACGGCCGGCCTGCGCGCGACCGGCGGCTGCGCCACGTGGCTTGCGACCGTATTCGGCGGCATGCCGGCAGCGCAGGCCAACGGGACGTGGCGGGTGGAGACGATCGACCAGCGCCCCGCCAATGTCGGCGGCTATGCCAACGCGGTGCTTCGACTCACCGTCCAGCCACCCCCGCCGGACCTGATCAGCGCCAGTTCGTTCGAAGCCAACGAAGGCGTGCGGCCGGTCGCCGCAATTGCGCAAGCCGCGATCACGCAGGGCGCGACCAGCAACTGCCGTCGGCCGCCCGCCTACGACCTCGACGGGAATGGATTTTCCGACTTCGTGGTTGCACGGCCAACGGTAACGCCCAACGGCGATGTGCTGCGCTGGACTTACAGGCTCAATCGCGGCAACGGCGTCGATCCGGATCGCAGCTTCGATCTGGGTCGTCCCGGCGACCAGTTCGCCAGCGGCGACTACGACGGCGATGGGGCATGGGATGCAGCGCTGTTCCGGCCCGGCAATCCCGGCGTCTACCTGATCCGGCTGTCGAGCAATCCGGATCAAGTGCGCACAGTGGCCTACGGCAGCACGGGCGAGGCGCGCAACGTCGGCGACTACACGGGCGATGGCGTGTTCGACTACGCGCAGTACAACGTCGGCAGCGGGCCCAGCGTCAACGGCAACTTTCTGATCCGCGATGCCCGCACCGGTGCCGAGCGCCCGATCGCGATCAGCATCTTCTGGACCACCCAGCTGATCGGCGGGCCCGACTACACCGGCGATGGCATCGGCGACCTGGTGCAGCGCAACGACAACGTGTTCCAGATCCGCGATGGGGCGAGCTCGAACCTGGGCGTGCAGAACCTGTTCGGCGACACCAGCGATCGGCTGGTGCCCGGGCATTTCGGCGGCGACCCACGCGCCGACGTGACGCTCACGCGGGTCTTCGAGATTCCCGGCTTCAGCGGCATCCGCCAATGGAGCAGCCTGATCGCCGGCGGCAGCGGACCGATCAATGCCGCCCTCGGTGCCGCCGCCACGGTGCCAGCGCCGGGCGACTACGACGGCGACGGCACCGATGACTTCGCCGTGTTCGAGATCCTGCCCGACAACAGCGGGTCTGTGCGCTATGCACGCAGCGGCAGCGGGGGCTCCGATACGAACGTCATCATCGGCCAGATCAACGATCTGGTGCCGGCATCGGCACGGGTGCGCTGAACAGCATGCGAGCACAGCGGCCGCGCAGACGCGGCCGCTCAGTCGTGCGCGCGCAGATTCAGCACATGCCCCGCGATCAACAGCGCACCACCGCACAGCACGACGGCCGTGCCCCAGCCCGGCACGCGATGCACCTGACTGAACACGCCCACGCCCAGCACGAGCATGCCCGGGATCATCAGCAGCCCCGGCAACACGCGCCGGTGGCGCAGGTACCCAGCCGCGAGCGCGGAAGTCGCAGCGAGCAGGCTGAGTGCGGCCAACGCAAGCTCCGCCAGCAGCAGCCATCGGACTTCGATGCCGAATAGCTGCTGGCGCAGCCACAATGCCGGCCATAGCGCCACCGCAAAGCTCAGCGCCAGGCAATGCAGCGCGCACACCAGCGAGGCGGAGATTCCGATACGGTCGAGCCAGGCGGCCCGACGGCGGGTCGAGGACTGCGACATGTGGCGCTCAGGGTCTTCATGCGGGGGATTGACGCGTTACAGTATAACATCGACAAACACCACCCAAGACTGGAGACTGCTCCGATGCCGCTCTCACGTTGTTGCGCAACGCTCATCGCCACCTTGGCCCTCGCCACACTCCCAATGCGCGTCAACGCGCAAGAGCATGCGGCAGGCGCGCATGAGCATGGCGTGGGAAGTCTGGACCTCGCACTCGACGGCGGACGGCTGGAGATTGCATTCACCGCGCCGGGCTCGGACATCGTCGGATTCGAAGGCCAGCCTGCGGATAGCGGTGACGCGGACAAGGTCCAGGCGGCCGTCGCCACGCTTGCC
>JBBSDI010000069.1:0-13194 GCA_038249585.1 Lysobacterales bacterium
CTGCTCGGGCGCTTCGATGTGAACCTCGATCCGATCGGCTGGTCGGGCGGGGTCACCAGCTTGGAGATGCTGTGGTATGGCATCCCCACCCTCACCCTGCCGGGTCGCTCGATGCGCAGCCGCCATACGCTGGCGATGCTGCGTCTGCTGCAAGTCGACGACCGGCTGGTCGCGACCGACATCGACGACTATGTCGCCAAGGCGGTGGCACTGGGACGCTCACCGAGGCTGCGCGCAGAACTGCGCGGCGTGATCACCGAGCGCAGGCATCGGCTCTACGACGATCCGCAGGTTTCGGCAGCCCTGCAGGGGTTCCTGATCGCGGTGGCAGCTGGCCGGGATCCGCGCATCCAGCACTGATCCGAGCGGTTCGCTGGACTTGCGGGGTTGGGTTGCCGACAATAGAGGATTCCCCGCGCGCGCGCCCCGCTGCCAGCCTTCCGCTCGGCGCCTCGCCCGTGCGCCCCGCCCCCCAGGAATCGACATGCAGTACATCTACACCATGATCGGCGTGAGCAAGACCGTTCCGCCGAAACGCCAGATCATCAAGGATATCTCGCTGTCGTTCTTTCCCGGCGCCAAGATCGGGCTGCTCGGCATGAACGGCGCCGGCAAGTCCACCGTGCTGCGGATCATGGCCGGTGTCGATACCGAGTTCAGCGGCGAGGCGCGCCCGCAGCCGGGCACCAAGATCGGCTTTCTCGAACAGGAGCCCAAGCTCGACCCCGAGCAGACGGTGCGCGAGGCCGTCGAAGAGGGCATGGGCGATATCAAGAGCGCGCAGGCACAGCTGGAAGCGGTGTACGCGGCTTATGCCGAAGCCGACGCCGACTTCGACAAGCTCGCCTCCGAGCAGGCGCGACTGGAAGCGATCATCCAGGCCGCCGACGGCCATGCGATGGAGCAGCAGCTCGACCAGGCTGCCGACGCACTGCGCCTGCCACCGTGGGATGCCAAGATCGGCAAGCTCTCCGGCGGCGAAAAGCGTCGCGTCGCGCTGTGCCGCCTGCTGCTGTCCAAACCCGACATGCTGCTGCTCGACGAGCCGACCAACCATCTGGATGCCGAATCCGTCGAGTGGCTGGAGCAGTTCCTGCTGCGCTATCCGGGCACCGTGGTGGCGGTCACCCATGATCGCTACTTCCTCAACAACGCCGCCGAGTGGATTCTCGAACTCGATCGCGGCCGCGGCATTCCGTGGAAGGGCAACTACACCAGCTGGCTGGAGCAGAAGGACGAACGTCTCAAGCAGGAAGCCTCGCAGGAAAAGGCGCGGCAGAAGGCGATCGCGCGCGAGCTGGAGTGGGTGCGGCAGTCGGCCAAGGGCCGCCAGTCGAAGGGCAAGGCGCGCCTGAACCGCTTCGAGGAACTCAATTCGCAGGACTACCAGACGCGCAACGAAACCAACGAGATCTACATCCCGCCCGGCGAGCGCCTCGGCGACCAGGTGATCGAATTCAAGGGCGTATCGAAGGCCTATGGCGAACGACTGCTGATCGACGACCTGTCGTTCAAGGTGCCGCCGGGCGCGATCGTGGGCATCATCGGCCCCAACGGTGCGGGCAAGTCGACACTGTTCCGGATGATCATCGGCAAGGAGCAACCCGACAAGGGCGAAATCGTGCTCGGCCACACGGTGAAGCTGGCCTATGTGGACCAGTCGCGCGACGCGCTGGAAGCCGACAAGAACGTGTTCCATGCGATCTCGGGCGGTGCGGACATGATCACGGTCGGCAAGTACACGACGCCCGCGCGCGCCTATATCGGCCGCTTCAACTTCAAGGGCGCCGACCAGCAGAAGCTGGTCGGACAGCTTTCGGGCGGTGAGCGCGGCCGCCTGCACCTGGCCAAGACCCTGATGGAAGGCGGCAACGTACTGCTGCTCGACGAGCCATCGAACGATCTGGACGTCGAGACCCTGCGCGCGCTGGAAGAAGCGATGTTGGAGTTTCCCGGCAGCGCGGTGGTGATCTCGCATGACCGCTGGTTCCTCGATCGGATCTGCACCCACATCCTCGCCTTCGAAGGCGATTCGCACGTCGAGTTTTTCCCCGGCAACTACAGCGAGTACGAGGCCGACAAAAAGCGTCGCCTCGGCGACGAGGCGTCCAAACCGCACCGGCTGCGCTACAAGCCGCTGTCGCGCTAGGAGTTTGGTGCCGCGTTGGCATTACCGGCAGCGGCGCCAGCGTTCGACCGCCGCGCGCGGGTGCGCGCCCGCAACAGCGTTTGCCACCCGCTCGTAGTCGATGCTGGCCGCGCGCGACGCACCATCGCGAACCGATCCCCCGCTGTAGCGGCGTGCTGGCCGCTCACGCAGGTGGCGGCGCGCGCAACTGCCGCCACAGTGCCGCCGGTGCGATCGCGGCAAAGCGCAGCCACGCAGCGGCGATCGCGATCACGGTCGCTGCCGCACCACCGCCAGCGCCGAAGCGCCACCAGTAGCGCACCAGCCCGCGATGCTTGTGGAAGGCCACGAACAATGGGCGCCGCTGGCTCGAAGTGCCCTTGAGGTGGGTCACCTGCACGCCCTCGGCGACCGCCACGCGCAAGCCCAGTCCGCGCACGCGGCGGCACAGGTCGAGGTCTTCGGCATGCAGGCGGTAGCCTTCGTCGAAGCCACCCAATCTGGTGAACACAGCGCGCGCGAGCAGCATCAGCGCACCCGAGGTCGCATCGACGTCCTGCACGGCGAGCGCTGCGCTGGACGGCAGATGCAGCGCGTCCGAGGCCCCCAGCGCGTGGCGCAGCGCACGCTTGAGGGTCGGATCGCGACGCCGCGCGGCCGCCTCGGGTTGTCCGTGCGCATCGCGCACGTCGGCACCCAGCAGGCCGATGTCCGGCGCGGCATCGAGGATCGTGAGCATGCGCGTGAGCGTATCGACCGCCACGAAACAATCCGGATTGACGAAAGCGAGCACTGCGCCGCAGGCCGCACGGGCGCCCTGATTGCAGGCGACCGCGAAGCCCGGATTCTGCGCATTGCGCAGCACCTGCAGGCGCGCGTCCGGCACCAGAGCGGCCGCGGCGCCATCGCGCGATCCGTTGTCGACCACCAGCACCTCGAGCACGTCGGTGGCAGCCAGCAGGCGGCGCACGCATTCGGCGAGCACCGCGCCACTGTCGTGTGCGACCACGATCGCCGACAGTTGCGCGCGCATCGCCCGGCTCCTCAGGGATCGAGCAGGCGCGGGCCGAGCTCGGCGGCGTGCTGCCACAGCGCCGGCCACGCATCCAGCGCTACTGCGAAGCGATCCAGATCGCGGGCGAAGCGCTCGCTGCACCGCGCTGCGGTGTCGAGCGAATCCGGCCATCCATCCAGGCGTGGTGGGCCGGCGCTGGTCAGCGCGCGTCCATTGACCGTGATCAGCTCGCGCGCGTCGGCCTGCCAGTAGACCGGCGGATTGTCGGCGCCCAGGAACGACGCCTGCAGCCGCGTCACCAGATCGGAGCGCGCGAAGGCCAGATATTCGGACAGCATGTCGGCACGCTTGGCCGACGATGCAGCCGCGAGATCGCCGATGGCGTTGGCAACGCTGCGCAAACGGCGCTCTGGCGCCTGCGCGCGGATGTCGTCGAGTCGCGACGACAGCAGGTCGGTCAGTAGCGACGCAAGACCCGGCGTATCGGCCTGCCAAACCGAGCCCGCCTTGCGCTGCGCCCGCTGACCTTCGTGGCCCAGCGTGCAGGCGCTGTGCAGCACCACGCTGTCGGGCCACAGTGCGCGCGTGAGCATCCCGGCGAGCAGATCGCCACGCGCCGCATCCGGCAGGGTCGGCGGCACGATGCGGCTGGCATCGAGCAGGAATGGCGCATGTTGTGCTTGATCGAGCACGCGCGGACGCCGCGGACCGACCCACACGCTGGCACCGTCCAGATGCCGCAGGTAGCGCTCGCGATCGCTCCAGAACTGCGTGCGGCTGTCGTCGTCGAGCAGGAACATCCAGTCGCGGCCAGAGCCTGCGGCATCGCCGCGCACACCGTTGCAGGTGCTGGCGATCCGGCTGGCGGCGCTCAGCTGCGGCAGGCTGGCCGGCTCCATGCCGGCCAGCGCCGCGCGGTCCGGCAGCAGTGTCGGATTGTGCGCGAGCACGTGGCCGAGGGTCTGGCCGCACCAGTCCAGCTGCACGTTGAACGGATCGCCGGCTACCTCGCCGCCGTCGGCCAGCGCGGCGCGCGCGTCGTCGTAGAAGCGTACCGGCATGGCGGATGCAGCCGACAGATCGAGGCCGCCGATCGCGTCGGGAGCACTGCGCAGCGGCAGCCGGGTCTGGTCGTCGATCAGCGCAATCCGCGCGCCGGCGCCGAGCAGTGCTGCCAGGTTGCGCGCCGCTGAATCGCCAACGCGATGGGCAGCCTCGGGTTCACGCGCGAGCAGCCAACGCAGGCTGTCGCCGGCTTCAGGTCGCGCGCGTGCGAGGCGATCCAGCGTGGCGCGCCAGCGCAGCGCATCGAAGTGCTCCACACGCACGCCCGCATCCTGCGCAAAACGCGCAAGCGCTTCGGCATTGCTGCGCTGCTGCGCCGGATCGCGCGATTCATCGAGCAGCACGTAGCGATGCCCGGCGCGATGAGCCAACTCGTTGGCCAACAGGTCGGCGCTGAGCGCGGCCAGGCCGGTCGGCCGGTCGCAGGTGCGGATGAACACCGCGCGCAGCGGCGTTGGATTGGCGGCCGCATCCTGTGCGAGTGCTGCAAGATACCCCGCACCCGACAGCAGCAGCTGCCGCGCGACCAAGCTGTCGAGCACCTGGCGCACCACCTCGTTGCGCCCGGCCAGACCCTGAACGCCCTGTGCCACCACCGCTGCATGCTCGTCGAGGCTGCGGAATGCGCGGCACAGATGCAGCGCCTCGAACACCTGGTGGGTCATCACGTGCTGGCTGCCATCGGCGCGCAGACGGTAGATGCACTCCTCCGGCCCCAGCGGCAGCACGATGCCGGAAGCTGCTGCAAACAGCGGCGCATCGGCACGCGGACCGACGTTGAAGCTACCGAAATCGATCTGGAAATCCATGCTTTGCTCAGCGCTCACGACGGTGGAAAAGGCGCGCGAACAGACCGCGTGCGGGCGTGCTGCCGGACCCGTGGGCCAGCGCTGCAATCCGTGCTTCGGCAACGAGCGCACGCGCTTGCGCCAGCGCCAGGCGCGTCTGCAGATCAGCCAGCACGCCGCCGGCTGCGATGTTCTTGCGGATCTCGTTTTCATAGTGGCGATACACCGATTGCTCGCGATCGCCGAACAGCGACAGCAGACCGCGCGAGGCATCCGGCAGATCGCGCGGATCGCGTGCGCACAGCGCGATGAAATACAGCGGATCGTAGTCCAGGCCGTCGGCGAGATCCTGCGCACTTGCGCCTGCGGTGCTTGCTGTGGCGGACACGGGCGCCTCGTCGAGGCTCCAGATCGCAGATGCGAACAGCAGCTTCTGGCCATACAGCCGCACCGCCGGGAATCGCGGCTGCAGCAGTTCGAGCAGCTGCTCGCGGTACAGCTCGCGCACGTGGTGCTCGTTGCGAAAGCCGGTGGCGTCGCTGTAGGTGCGCTTGTCGGGCGAGGACGCCAGCAGCAAGCCACCCGGCGCGAGCAGTCGCTCGAAGCCGGCGATCATCGATTCCTGTGCGTGCACGTGTTCGAGGGTTTCCAGCGAGACGATCAGGTCGAAGCTGGCCGCGGGCAGGCCATCCAGTGCAGTGACATCGCCGAGCTGAAAGCGCAGATTGGGCTGCGTGGCGTAGCGTGCGCGCGCGTGCTCGAGCGCTGCCGGTGCGAGATCCACGCCGAGCACGCTGTCTGCCGCACCGGCGAGCAGGGCCGATCCATAACCTTCGCCGCACGCGGCATCGAGCACGCGCCGACCACGCGCCAATGGCAACGCGAAGGCGTAGCGATGCCAGTGCTCGTACCAGATCTCGCGCACGCATTCGGGCGTGAACCGCTCGCCGGTGAATGGGAGGGCATCGGTCAAGGCGAAGTCACTCCGGGACGCAGGCGGGCGGCGATCCGCGCACGCAGCGGTGCCAACGGATCGCGTGCGATGAAATCCGCAACCAGCGCATTGTAGCCGGGGTAACGGGCGACGAGTCGGGCCAGGTTCTCACCGCCCGGAGCGTGCCCGGTGCCGGCAAAGGACGCGCCACCGCGATGGCCGACCCAGGTGTCGTCGCACAGCACGTTGCGCCAACCGTGCCCCGCGGCACGCCGGCAGAAGTCGTTCTCTTCGCCATAGCCGCGACCGAAGGTGGCCACATCGAAATCGCCCACGGCCTGCAACGCGGCTCGGCGAATGAACATGCAGAAGCCGACCGCGGTCGGCAGCTCGGGAAACTTCGGCGGCCCTGCGTGACGGCATGCTGCAGCCACGGCTTCGGGATCCTCGGGCAACGGATTGGCCACGCAGAACTCCGGCAACGAGCAGATCTCGGCGTTGTTCGACCACGGCGTGGCGGTGCCGATGCGCGGATCGCTGGCCGCACATGCGGCCAATCGCTCGAGCCAACCGGCGGTGGTCACGGTGTCTGCGTTGAGCAGCACGACGTCGCCATCAGCGCGCGCGATCGCTGCGTTGACGGATGCCACGAAGCCCTGATTCAGATCATGCCGATGGACCTGCACCGCGCAGCTCGCCTTCGCGTGGAACTGCGCGAGCAGCCCGGCCACGCGCGGATCCGGTGAGGCGTCGTCGATCAGTTGCACGCGCGCAGCCTCCGGCACGCAGCGCGCCAGTGCATCAAGGCACGCGGCCAGCGCATCGACGCCGTTGTAGACCGGCACGATGACCTCGGGTAGCGCGCTCATTGCGGGGGGTCGCCCTGCCCCGCGGACTCCCAATGGTGCGCCAGGCGGACCAGCCCGAAATCGCGCGACTTGCCGCGCACCACCAGCGGACGCTCCACGGTATCGAACAGGCGCATGCCCTCGGAATCCTGCGAGTGCGCACGCAGGAAGTAGCTGCCGGGCAGCAGGTTCAAGCTGTCAAAGCGCAGTCGGAAGCGGAATCCACCGGCTTCGCGCGCGAGCGGGCGTGCGCCGTCGATTTCCGACGTGCAGCCGTAAACCGGCGTGCCGTCCGCGCGGTGGATGCCCAGCGCGAATACCGGCTCGCGGCCGTCGCGGCTGGCGATCAGGGCGTCGATCTCCACCCCGTCGCCGAAGTCGATCGCGATCGGCAGCTCGCCGGTTTCGCCGTTGACCGCCATCGACGCCACGTGGAACTCATAACCGCTGCCGACCGCGCCGGGTTCGCGGCCGTGATCTGCGGCGATCCTGCGTTCCTGAAAGGCCAGATAGCGCTGCGTGACTTCGTGCACATCGCCCTGCGCTTCGATCCGCCCCGCATGGATCCAGCACGCATGCCGGCACAGCTTCTGCACGTGGTACATGCTGTGCGAGACCAGCAGCATGGTGCCGCCGCCGCCGAGGAAGTCCTCCATCCAGCGGATGCACTTGCGCTGGAAGGCCTCGTCGCCGACCGCGAGCACCTCGTCGGTGATCAGCAGGTCCGGACGCCGCGCGGCGACCAGCGCAAAGCCCAGCCGTACGACCATGCCCGATGAGTAGTGCTTGACCGGTTCGTCGATGTAGCGCCCGATGTCGGCGAAGGCCAGGATCTGCTCGCGTCGTGCGGCCAGCTCGCCCTCGCCGAAGCCGAGCAGCGCGGCGGCCATCGCGATGTTCTCGGCACCGGTGAATTCGGGATGGAAGCCGGCACCGAGTTCCAGCAGTGCAGCGACACTGCCGTGGGTTTCCACGGTACCGGTGGTAGGCGCCAGAACGCCGGTGAGCAGCTTCAGCAGGGTCGACTTGCCGGCGCCATTCTGGCCAATGATGCCGAGCGATTCGCCGCGATGCACGGCCAGATCGATTCCACTCAGCACCGCGGTGCTATCGAGGCGCTCGCGGCCGGCCAGCAGTGCGCCGAGCGCACGCAGTCGCTCGCCACGGCGCGCGACGCGCGGAAACGACTTCGATACGCCGCGCATCGCGGCCAGCAGTGGCGTGCTCACAGAAAGTCCTCGAGGTGTCGCTGCAGACGCCGGAACACCCACCAGCCGAGCAATGCGGCGACGCCTGCGAACACGGCAGGCAGCAACAGGCTGCTCAATCCTCCGTCATGCATGCCCAGCAACGGGCCGCGCACGGCACCGATGAAGCCGCTCATCGGATTGGCATCGAGCCAGCGCGCGATCCGCGGCGGCAGCATCTCGGGCGCGTAGAAAACCGGCGTGAGAAAAAACAGCAGGGTCAGGAACTGCGCCAACGCGTGGCCGAGATCGCGCACGAACACCTGCAGCGAGGCCAGTGCCAGCGCCAGACCCGCGCTGAACACGAACAGCAGGATCATCGCCAGCGTTGCCGGCACCATGCCGGCCAGATGGATCGGCTTGCCGATCGCCACCAGCAGTAAGAGCACTGCAATGAAGCCGGTCATGTGCACCAGAAAGCTGCTGACCACAGGTGCGAGCACCAGCACCTCGCGCGGCAGCGCAACCTTCGACAACAGCCCGGCGTTTTCGGGGAAAGCATTCACCGAGCGATTGAGCGACTCGGCGAACGCGGTCCACGGCCACAGGGCGGTGACCAGGAACGGCACGAAGTCGGCGCCCACGCGGTCGGGCAGGCGCACTTTCAGCACCTCCACGAACACCACCGCATAGATCGCCAGCAGGGCCAGCGGCTGCAGCAGGGCCCACAGGCCACCGCTGAGGCTACCCAGATAGCGCTGTTGCAGGTCGCGCGCCACGAACTGGCGCAACAGTTGAAACCAGCGTGCATCGGGGCGCATGCCGGCGTGGCGCTCCACGGAAAGGGGTCGCACAGTGTACGGACTAATGGGCCGCACGGCATGCGGCGCGACTCGCGTTGGAAGGCTGGCGGGTAGTATGCGGCCGCGCTGCGGATCGGGCGCGTGCCGCGACGCGCGGGCTTGCTACAGCCCCACAGAACTCAGTTCGAAGATCCCGCCTGACCAGGCGCACGCGATGGCGCGTCGGCCGGCAGCGCTTGCGGGCTGCCGTAGCGGGATCGGAGCGACCCCACGGCTTGCTCGTCGGCGCTCAGCGGCAGGCTCTGCAGTTGGTCCGTATGGCTCTTGACCATGCGATCGACGGCTGCGGCCTTGACCTCGGCAACCAGTTGCTCGGCGACTTCTTCGAAGGCTTGCGTGCGACCCGGTGTGATCGAGACCAGTTCGATCAGGTGGTAGCCGAACTGGCTCTTGATCGGAGCCGCGGTGATGGCGCCGGGTGCGGCAAGCGCGAACAACGCCGCGTCGAAAGCCGGATCGGTGGCCGCCGAGGTTACGTCGCGCAGCAGGCCACCATCGCTCTTGCTGGCCACATCGTCGCTCGACTCGCGGGCAATCGCCTCCAGCGACTCCCCGGCCGCCAGGCGCTTGAGTGCTTCGGCAGCCGCTTGCCGTGCTTCCGAATCGCTGCGGCTGCCGGTCGAATACAGCACGTGGCGCGCAGTGCGCGTTTCCGGCACCGTGTACTTCGCGGAATCGGCGAGAAAACGCTCGCGGGCAAGCGTCCTGGCGTCGATCCTGGCCTCGGCCTGCGTGCGCAGCTGCTCCAGCCGCAGCTGCCCCAGCATGCGCTTGCGCGCCAGATCCAGCTGGCGCGCGAGGCGCGGATCCTGATCGAGCTTCTGTGCGATCGCTTCCTGCGCCAGCTGCTCGACAAGCAGCAGCTGGGACAGGGTGGTCTCGATGCGCTCGGGGCTATCCATGAAGCCGATTCGCTTGTCCGCCGGAATCTCCTCGATGCGTGCATCGATGGTATCGAAGGTCAGCGAGGCCTGACCGCGGGAAACCACGACCTTGCCTGCGTCACCGTCAGCCGCCGTAGCACCGGCAGACAGCGCGAGTAGCGCAATCGCTGATGCAACCCCGGCAGTTCTGCGCCATCGGCGGCCTCCCGCAAACATTGCACCTTGCATCAGAGCACGCTCATCCAGATGCCGCAAAAATTAGCATTGCCGTTCTGACACTCGGCTTCGTCGGCAGGCAATCCGATCGACCCGTCGGTTGCGTTGGCGCGAATGAAATTCATGAAGTAGCTGGTCCCGGGCACAAGACGACAGGTCGTGTCGTCCGATGGTTGATTGGGCCCGGCGATCACGTACCCAACGTCCGCGTAGATGTGGTTCAGGCTCCCGAAGAGCGGCCGGATGTTTCGGCAGCCGCGTGCAAAGGTCGTGTCGTTCACCGGCGCAATCTGTCCCAGCGGCGGGATCCGGAAATCTCCTGGGCAGGAACTCAAGCTGACGTAAACGCGACCCAGCAATGCCTCCCCGCCGTCCGACGCTTCGATCCAGCTGAATGTCTTCAGTGGTGTCGCCGCTGCCCAGGCACCGGCATCGGCAGGCGTGGTGAATCCGACTGAATGATACTCGCTTCTGCCGGTAATCAGAGCGCCGGGAAACCCGCTGCTCGGGAATGGTTGCCAGAAACTATTGGCCATGATTGTCGACGGTACTTGACCGAAGGCCTGGATCCCACTGCGATTCCATCCAGCCGGCAAGGGCGATACGAAACTGCCGCAAGAACCCGGCTGGATCGCATTCGAGGTCTGCACGCTGTACGAAGTCGCACTGGTCGCGCCCCCGGCGCCGTAACAGCGCATCGAAAACAAATAGGTCGCCGACGCTGTCGGCAGGTTGACCACCTGCGCACCGAAGGGCGCTGGGACAGTGGCGGGCCAACCTGTGGATTGCGCTGGCGCTGCGTTGATGGTGACACTGCGCACGCACACCTCGGCGCCCGAGACCGAAGGCGTGATGGTGAAACTTGTGCCTGCAGGGTACGGCGGGGCGCTCGTCGGCAGCCCACTTGGCGCCAGCGTGACAGTCGGTGCAGTTCCGCCGCCACCCGCGTTGATTCCAGCGCAGATCGTGCTGGGGGCGGGACCGAGCATGCAGCGCGCGCTGATGTTGCCGTTCGGCGCTATCGAGACCGCGGAGCCGGCCTCGAGATTTACCGCCAGGGGCTGGGTGATTTGCGGGGAAGGGTCGGTGTCGGTGTTGCTGAAGGTCAGGGTTTGTTGCGCGAAAACGGCGCCGGAACCGGCGGCCAGCATGGTCAGCGCGAAAATGCTGCGGGTGGTGAGATTCATCGTGCGATCCAGAGTTGCGAAGACGCGCGCAGATTATCACGGCGTCGTTAGCGATTCGTTCCACGCGCGCAGCGCCGGCTTGCATGAAGACGCGCGGCGGCGCCTTTCAGACGTACGGCAAGCCTGGAAGTGACCTGATCGATGGAACCTGGAAGCCCGATGTGGCGCGCCACGGCGGGCAATGGTTTTGCCGTCCCGGTAGCGTGGCAGCTGCCGCGTGACGGGCGAGCAGCACCGGGGAATAGCGGCTGATTGGAAACTGCAGGAATCCGCCTGAGCCACTGCGCACTGTAGCCGACGACGGGAGCGTGGGCTCTCGAACCATTCCACGATTTCGGTGATCCGTGGATTTGCCGGTGGCCGAAGGCAACAAGCCTGTTGGCCATGCAGCTTGCCGCGAAAAAAAGAGGCCCCGGTTTCCCGGGGCCTCCATTGCTTTGCCAGGCCCGATGCTCAGGGCGCTGCTGTCGACCTCACCCCTTAAGGGGCAGTAACCGTGAGGCGGCTGGCGCGGTGACGATATGCACCGCTGTAGTTCGCCAGGGCGCCCGGTGCTGCGTTGGTGTTGACGTAGTTCGCCGACCAGAAGCCGGTGACCGGCAGACCTGCAAAGGCCAAGCCACCGACCTGGTTGATCGCGTTGTTCAACACGTTCTGCCGACCAGGGGCCGGAGCGTCGAACGTGATACGTGCCCAACCATTGGTGAACGCAGGGCCGCTGACGCGGGTGGTGTTGATGTTCGACGCGTAGGTGCTGCCGAAAATCGACGATGGCAGACCTGCGCCCACTGCGCTCTGGTTGAACGAGAACACCTGGGCCTCGAAGCAGAGGGCAGGAACGGTCGGTGAGCCAGACGGCGGCAACGGCGAGAAGTCGACGCTACCCGGGGTCGAGCCCGGCGCCTGTTCTTCGCGGTTCCAGTAATCGATGCCGATCTGCTCGCAGGCAGAGCCGTCGTCGCGGAACGCATTCGTGAACGGCGGGCGCACAGCGGCGTTGGTCGCAACGTCGACATACGCTTCCTTGGTCGGGAAGGTGATCACCCACTCCGACGTCGCGCCGAGGCCAGGCTCGGTGACGTACTCGTTGTAGATCGCGTCATGCATGTACAGCAGCGACACCGCGTCGAACGAGTAGGCATTGTTGGTGCCAAGAACCCTGGCCCGTGCCGGGACCGTCTGCTGCACCAGATTGCCATTGCCGGCGAAGATATTCACGTTGATCAGGCCGGCGCCGTTGTCGGCGTCGCCCAGATCCGGCGAAATGAAGCCCGGGTTGAAGTGCAGGAAACCCGGCTGGATCGCGTTGCTGTAGAAGCCCTCGATCGCGTCTGCGTTGTAGGCGTGCAGGGTGCCGTTACGTACTTCAACGATCGTGCCCTGGCCGTAGAGGCCACCACTGGGAACATCGATGTCCGCCAGACGGTTCGTGACCCAGCCGCCGCCCGGAACCCACGCGGCGAGGAGCGCTGCGCAGTTGGCCGGAATGCCGCCCGCAGTGTGAGTGGCTTCTTCCGCCAGCTGGGTGCTGCTGGTACCGAGGTTCAGCAGGCCCATCTCGATCATCTCGAGGTGACCTTCGCGGGTACGCTCGATCGAGCCGAGCAGTGCTGCCAGCGAAGCTGCGGTGGTGGCAGTCGTCCAGTCCTGGTTGGCGCCGGTGTACTGGAAGCTACGGAAGGCAACGCCTGCCGCCGGAATGGCCGGCACGGTGCATGAGGTGTCGTTGGTGAACAGAACGCCCGGGCCGGTGGCGCCGGTGGCGGCCACTGCACCCGTCCACACGTCGAACGGCGACAGGTACAGGTTGAAGTCGAGCACTTCCTTCGAGTTGCGACCCTCGACGAAGCGCACCTTGACCGCCTTGACGCGGTTGGTGGTGTTGACCACAGAAATCAGCGTCTGGTTGCTCTTGTTGACCGTGTAATACGGATAGATCAGGACCTGACCCAGGCCATCGGGGTTCAGGTTGAGGGCGTTGGCGCTGGAAGCGAGACCCGCCGCACCGGCGAGACCGGCCAGCAGGGCCGTCGTCAGACTGTTTCTTTTCATGGGAGAACTCCTAATTAGGGACCACAG
>JBBSDI010000070.1:0-13166 GCA_038249585.1 Lysobacterales bacterium
ACGTGCGCGCGGTGATCAAGCAAGGTCGGGTCGTGGTGGCGCTGCGCGAAACGCCCGTCGAGGCCGCGGCCCCAGCGCCATCCCGATGACATCCGGGGCCGGCACCCAGGCTGTCGCTGCCGACGCTGCCGACGCGGCCGACGCGACCCCGACCGGCGCCCGCCCGCGGGTACTCGGCTTCTGGATGTGCACCGCGCTGGTGGTCGGCAATACCATCGGCATGGGGATCTTCCTGCTGCCGGCAGGCCTGGCACCTTACGGATTCAACGCAACGCTGGGGTGGATCGTCACGCTGGCCGGATGCATCGCCCTGGCGCGTGTATTCGCCCGACTCGCCAGCGAGTTTCCGCGTGCCGACGGGCCGTTCGGCTACATCCGCAATACGCTGGGCGAAACTGCTGCGTTCGTCACCATCTGGTGCTACTGGGTGTCGGTATGGGTCACCAATGCCGCGCTCGCGGTCGCGGTGGTGGGTTATCTGCTCGCACTTGTTCCTGCGGCCGCGCCGATACCGCCGGTCGCCATCGCGCTAACGCTGGTGTGGCTTTTCGTCGGGGTTTCGATGCTCGGTGCGCGCACCGGCGGCGCCGTGCAGGTGCTCACGACCGTGTTGAAGCTGGTTCCGATGCTGGCCGTGATCGGACTCGGAGCCTGGCTGCTGGTGACCGATCCTGGTGCGCTCGACGTAAGCCTGCCGAGCGCTCCGCTGAGCGTTACTGCGACCATGGCGGCCTCGACCATCGCGCTGTTCGCGATGCTCGGGTTCGAGTCGGCGACCCTGCCGGCAGGCCAGGTGCGCGATCCTGCGCGCACCATCCCGCGCGCGACCCTGGTGGGGACCTTGCTGGTCGCGGCGATCTATGTTGCGGTGTGCACGATACCCATGCTGCTGCTCGCACCGGATGTACTGGCAAAATCAACGGCGCCGTTCGTCGACGTGATCGATCGTGTGCTCGGCGAAGGCAGCGGGCGCTGGTTGGCCCTGTTCGTGGTGGTCAGCGGGATCGGTGCGCTCAACGGCTGGACCCTGCTGGTCGGCGAATTGACCCGCACGATGGCCGCACACGGTGTGCTGCCCGCACTGCTGGCGCGCTCCAATCGACGCGGTGCGCCGGTGCTTGCGTTGCTGCTGACCGGGTTGCTCGCCAGCGCCATGGTGACGATGAGCTACAGCAAATCGATGGTGCAGGGCTTCGTGTTCCTGAGCACGGTGGTGACCGCGGCGAACCTGCCGCTGTACCTTTTCTGTTCGATCGCACTGGTGGTGGTGTGGCGTCGTGGTGGGCCGGCGGCGCCGCCCGGCGTGCTGTTGATCGCCATCCTCGGCGCTGCGTTCGCGGTGTTCGCATTCATCGGAGTCGGCAGCGAGCCGTTCAAGTGGGCCCTGGCGCTCGCTGCCGCCGGTATTCCGGTTTATGTCGTGATGAGGCTGCGGCGTCGCGCCGCCACGTCGGCATAGACCAGACCGCTCGCCACGCGCGACGACTCCGAGCAGCCTGCGGTTGCATGCTCGCCGCTACGTCGCGCACGCAGCTCAGGCTGGCTGCGGTGGGCGACGCTTGAACACCCGTTTGGCCAGCAGTACCAGGCCGAGGGCGGCGATTCCTGCGATGATGCCGAATATCGCATCGAGTGCGATCGGCGCGAGGGCGGCCAGCGCGCCGCCGATCGCCGGCACCGGTGCCAGGGTTGCCGACCACGCCTGAAAGGTCTCGCCCACTACATGGATGCCGTGGGTCAGGATGCTGCCGCCGACCATGAACATGGCCGCGGTACCGACCACCGACAGGGTTTTCATGAACCAGGGTGCGACCCGCAGGATGGCCGCTCCGATCGCGCGCTGGAATCGCGCAGCCGCGCCGTTGCCGGACTTGGAATTCAGATGCAGACCGGCGTCATCGAGCTTGACGATGCCTGCGACCAGTCCGTACACGCCAACCGTCATGATCGCCGCGATCGCCACCAGGGTCAGCAATCGGTTGCTGAGCGACGCGGCCGCCACGGTGCCGAGGGTGATCACAATGATCTCGGCCGACAGGATGAAGTCGGTGCGGATCGCGCCCTTGATCTTGTCCTTCTCGAAGGCAACGATGTCGACCTGCGGATCGGCCACGGCCTTGACCAGCGCCACGCGCTGGGCGTGGACTTCTTCCGGGGCGTGCAGGAACCTGTGGGCGAGTTTCTCCACGCCCTCGTAGCACAGGTACAAACCACCCAGCATCATCAGCGGCAGCACCGCCCACGGCGCGACCGCGCTGATCAGCAGGGCGGCGGGAACCAGGATGAGCTTGTTGATCGCCGATCCCTTGGCTACCGCCCATACCACCGGCAGTTCGCGGTCGGCCCTGACGCCTGAGACCTGCTGCGCGTTGAGTGCGAGGTCGTCGCCGAGCACGCCAGCGGTTTTCTTGGCCGCAACCTTGGTCATGACGGACACGTCATCGAGCAGGGTGGCGATGTCGTCGATCAAGGCAAACAGGCTGGAGCCGGCCATCGGGTAATGTCGTGAGGATGAAGGACGCGAGTGTACGAAAACCGCGGGTCGAGCGGATGCCGGAGCTGCGCGCGCGTGAAACGCAACTCAGTACCGCGCCGGGTGCCGCGTGAGTCCGGTGCGGTCGCGGCGCGTGGTGCTGGACACCGACGTGCGACTTGACCTGTTCGTGTTCGCAGCCCCGCGCGCGGCTGGATTGCGTGCCGCACTCGAGGCCGGCCGGCTGCGCGCGATCTGCAATGCCGCGTGTCGCGCGGAGTGGCAGGCGGTATTGGCCTATCCAAAGCTGCGTCTGGATATCGACCAGCAGGCTGCGGCACGCACCGCGCACGATCGCCTGGTGTGCGTCGATCCGTCTGCAGGCCCGCCGTGCTCGGCGATCGCAGCGCTACCGCGCTGCCGCGATCCAGACGATCAGAAGTTCGTGCAGCTGGCTTACGACATCGGTGCGGCGGGATTGCTCACCCGCGACGCTGAGCTGTTGCGTCTCGCGCGCCGGCTTGCGACGGAATTCGGCATAGCGGTACTGCAACCGCATGAGTTCGAGCGACTTCTTGCCGACTGAGAGATTCAGCGGTGGGCAGCCGCGTACTCCTGCTGCACCTGAGCGAAGGTTTGCCGCACGGCAGCCGATGGCGCGGCACCAAGCCGCGAGACCACCACGATCGCAAGCGTCGCCAGCAGTACCCCGGGCACCATCTCGTAGAGCCCGAACGGTGTGTATTGTTTCCACACCAGTACTACCGCGGCACCCACCAGCATGCCGGCCAGCGCGCCGTTGCGGGTCATGCGCGGCCACAGCAGTGACAACACCACCATCGGCGCGATCAGCAGCGCGAAGATCACCAGGCTCGCCTGCACGGTGTCGGTGCAGCGCACGGCGAGCAATCCGCGCAGCGCGGTATCGAGGATGGTGGCGGCCGCGCCCGCCACCAGTGCGGTCGGGTAGCTCACGCCGAACAGGTTCTCGAACAGGCGTGCGCCGGCAACGATGCCGGAAGCAGAATAGATCGCGAAGAAAACCAGGATCACCAGCGCCGACAGGATCCGCAGGAGGCCGCTGCGATCCTCGAAGCGATGGGTGAAGTAGTCGGGCAGGGTGAGCGCGTTGTTCGCGCGTTCGGTATACACCCGCAGGCGGCCAGCGACGAAGCGCCAGTTGGCCCACGCGCCCAGCACCAGGGCGATCGCAATCCACGCTTCGGAGGCGCCACTGGCATACAGCGCGCCCGGCAGGCCCATCAACAGCCAGCCGCTCATGTCGGAGGCGCCGGCTGCCAGCGCGGTGACCAGTGGACTCAGGCTGCGGCCGCGCAGAATGAAGTCGTTGAAGCTTCGCGTGCGCCACCAGGCCCCAAGCCGATCGCCACCATGCCGAGGATGCAGGCCGCAAACGTGACCAGGGTGGGCGTGCTGGCGGTCATCAAGTCCCGAACGCGGTGTAAAGTCGATGGCGGATCAGAAACGCTGCCCGCCGCGCCGTCGATCGTGGGTGCCAGGGCCGGCGCCAGTGGCGACCCTACGCGGGCTCCGGCCACTGCAGGGTGCCATCGATGATGGTATGGGTCATGCCACCCACCCACACCGCGCCATCCGCATCGATCTCGATCTCCAGCGTTGCATCGTGTCCGATCTCGCGCCCCTGGCTGACCCGGTAACCATCGGCCAACGGGCCTTGCGGTTCGCACGCGCGGATGCGTGCAGCAATCAGTCCATTGGCCGCACCAGATGCGGGGTCTTCGGCGATGCCGACGCCGCAGGGAAACGCGCGCACCACGATGCCGCGCGCGTTATTGGTAGAGCGCGCAAAAAGTGCGAGGCCGAGACTGTCGCTCGCGGCTGCGAGTGCGGCGATCTGCGCGTGCGGCGGGATCCAGAAGCGCAGCTGCGCTTCGTGCGCCAATTCGGCGATCCACCAGCGCCGCCCGCCCTCCACCAGTGCGGGCGCGATCTGGCCCAACGGCAAGCCGGTCAGGATTTGCTCGAGTTCCGCAGCGATATCGGGCGCGACGCGCAGTGCGCGAGCCGTCGGCGCCTGCACCGCGATGCGGCGCATGTCTGCCTCACCGGCGACCCGCAGCGGCAGCAGTCCGCTGGCGCATTCCTGCATCAGCAAGCCGTCGCGAGGCTGCGCGAGATGCAACGTCAGGGCCGCGTGCGCGGTGCCGACGCTGGGGTGGCCGGCGAATGCGATCTCGCGCGATGGGGTGAAGATGCGCAGGCGATAGTCCGCGCGCGGGTCGGTTGCGGGCAGAATGTACGTCGTCTCCACCAGTTGCGTCCATGCGGCAAACGCCTGCATGCGGCCGCTGCTCCAGCCATCGGCGCCAATCACCACGCCAAGCGGATTGCCGCCACCGGGGCGCTCGCAGAACACGTCGAGTTGCAGAAAGCGCAGGCTTCGCATCGGCGCAGGATACCGGAGTGCTCACGCTGAGTCGAAATCGCCGAAGCCCTGTAGTGGCGTGACACAATCGGCCGATTCGCGTGGAGCACTTCCGATGTTGAATCCCGGCGACGGTCTGCGCACTTCGCGCCTGCAGTTGCGCCGCTTCACCGGCGACGACCTGGATACCCTGTATCGGATGTATGCCGATCCCGGTGTAATGCGTCACGCCGGCGGGGTGCTCGATCACGACAAGGCCAGCCTGATGATCCGCGAGCGCATCCTCGACTACTACGCGCTGCATCCGGGGCTCGGCATCTGGGCCACCCTCGAAAGTGCTTCCGGTGCATGCGTGGGCTTGCATCTGCTCAACCACATCCGCGGTGCGCAACACATCCAGATCGGCTATCTGCTGTTCCCGCGGTTCTGGTCGCTCGGCTATGCCACCGAGATGGCGCGCGAGGTGCTGCACTATGGGTTGCAGACGCTGCGTTTGCCGCAGGTCACCGCCATCGTGGACCTCGACAACCTCGCCTCGCAGCGCGTGCTGCTCAAGATCGGCATGCAGCGCGATGGCGCACGCCATTTCGCGGCCTACGGGCCGCAGCCGCTGGCGTGGTTCACGCGCGATGCGCAGGCCGCGATCGGCGATCGCGAGCACTGACCCATGCAGCAGCGTGCGCTGGGCCGTACGGGAATCATGGTGTCCGAGCGTGGCTTCGGCGCATGGGCGATTGGCGGCACCAGCTACGGCGCGGTGGATCGTGCGCAATCGTTGCGTGCACTGGCGCGCGCCGACGAACTCGGCTGCAATTTCTTCGATACCGCGATGGTCTACGGCGACTCCGAGGTGCTGCTCGGCGAGTTCCTGCGTGGCCGCCGCGAGCGCATGGTGGTGGCCAGCAAGTACTCGGGCCAGCCCGAGGGCATCAAGGCCACGCTGGAACGGCAACTGCAGCGGCTGGGCACCGAGTGGATCGACTACTACCAGATCCACTGGGCGCCCTCGACCAGCGAAGAACACCTGTACGAGCAGTTGCTGCGCCTGAAGGCCGCCGGCAAGGTGCGGGCGGTGGGCGTGTCGTTGAAGAACGCCAACGATGTCGATCGGGTGCTGGCGCACGGTTACATTGATGGCGTGATGCTGCGCCTGAGCTTGCTCGATCCCGATCCCTTCGTGCTGTGTCGCGCGCGTTTGCACGAGGCAGGCGTTGCCGTGGTGGTGCGCTCGGCATTGCGCGAGGGTTTCCTGTCCGGCAAGTTCACCCACGATGCCGTGTTCGCCGATCCGGCCGATCAGCGCGGCGAATGGAGCCGCGCGCAGATCGCTGCCACGGTCGCGCAGGTCGAGCAGTTCCGCTTTCTCGAACAGGAATCTGGCGGACTCGCCTGGGCCGCGATCCGCTATGTGCTGGGCTTCCCGGAAGTCGCGACGGTCGCGGTCGGAATCCGCACCGTGGAGCAGGCCGAAGCCGCATTCTCCGCCCCCACCGCGCAGCCGCTGTCCGCCGTGCATTTGGCCAGGATCGCCCGGATCCAGTCGCAATCGGGCCTGCGCGCCGGTCGGCGCAGCCTGCTGCGGCGCATGCTGGATCGCTTGCGGCGCTGAATCTGCGGTCGTTGACGCACCATGGCTGGCGCATCGAAGCGGTCGCACGCGCGGACAGGTAGACTGCCCGGATGCCTCTGCTTACTCTCCAGGGCGTCGACTACAGCGTCGGCGGCCCGCTGCTGCTTGAACAGGTCGACCTCAGTTTCGACGCCGGCGAACGCATTGCCCTGATCGGGCGCAACGGCGCGGGCAAGTCCACCCTGTTGCGCCTGATGCTGGGCGAGTTGCATCCCGATGGCGGCGAAGTGCGGCGCCAGACCGGTGTACGGGTGGCCGCCCTCGCGCAGGAGGTGCCGCTGGGCACCAGCGGCGACGTATTCGACGTGGTGGTGGCGGGGCTTGGTGAACTGGGTGCGTGGCTGGCCGAGTATCACCACCTCAGCCATGCCGAGGTATTCGATGCCGAGGCGCTGGGTACGGTGCAGGGCAAGATCGAGTCGGTCGACGGCTGGAGTGCGGAGGGCCGCGTCGAAGAAGTGCTGCAGCGCATGGGGCTCGACGGCGATGTCGCCTTCGAGAGCCTGTCCGGCGGCATGAAGCGCCGCGTGCTGCTGGCGCGCGCGCTGGTCGCCGCGCCCGAGGTGTTGCTGCTCGACGAGCCGACCAACCATCTCGACCTCGAGGCGATCGACTGGCTCGAGGGACTGTTGCGCGAATGGCCCGGCTGCGTGGTGTTCGTGACCCACGATCGGCGCTTCCTGCGCGCGGTGGCGACCCGCATCGTGGAGATCGATCGCGGCAGGGTGACCAGCTGGCCCGGCGACTGGGACAACTTCCTGCGCCGACGCGATGAGCGCCTGCATGCCGAGGCGCAGGAGAACGCGCGTTTCGACAAGATGCTCGCGCAGGAAGAGGTCTGGATCCGGCAGGGCATCAAGGCGCGTCGGGTGCGCGACGAAGGCCGCGTGCGACGGCTCGAACAGATGCGCCGCGAGCGCGCCGTGCGGCGCGCGCAGACCGGCAGCGTCAAGCTCGATGTCGCGCAGGCCGAGTCCTCCGGCCGCAAGGTGATCGAGGCCAAGCACATCAGCTTCGGCTATGGCGGCAAGCCGATCATCGATGATTTGTCGACCATCATCTGGCGCGGCGACCGCATCGGCCTGATCGGCCCCAACGGCATCGGCAAGACCACCTTGTTGAAGCTTCTGTTGGGGCAAATCGCGCCGCAGCAGGGTGAGGTGAAGATCGGCAGCAACCTGCAGGTGGCGTATTTCGACCAGTACCGCGCCACCCTGCGCGAGGACTGGAACGCGCTCGACAATGTGTCCGAGGGCCGCGAGTTCATCGAGGTCGGCGAGCGGCGCAAGCATGTGCTCGGTTATCTGCAGGATTTCCTGTTCACGCCCGAGCGCGCACGCGCGCCGATCATGCGGCTGTCCGGCGGCGAGCGCAATCGCCTGCTGCTGGCCAAGCTGTTTGCGCAGCCGGCCAACCTGCTGGTGATGGACGAGCCGACCAACGATCTCGACGTGGAGACGCTGGAATTGCTCGAGGACCTGCTCGCCGATTGGCCCGGCACCCTGCTGCTGGTCAGCCACGATCGCGAGTTCCTCGACCAGGTGGTGACCTCGACGCTGGTGATGGAAGGCGATGGCAAGGTCGGTGAATTCGTCGGCGGCTACTCGGACTGGTTGCGGCAACGGCGTCCGCCGCAGGCGAAGCTCGCGCCGGGCAAGCCGGCTGCTGCGGTTCCGGCGGGTATCGCCAGGGTGCCGGTTGCGGCCCCTGCGCTCGCGCCTGCGCCGCGCAAGCGATTGGGGCAGAAGCAAGCACGTGAGCTCGCCCAGTTGCCGGCGCGGATCGAAACCCTCGAGAAAGAGATCGCGGTACTCGGCGAGCGCATGAACGCGCCGGGCTACTTCCAGCAGGATGCAGCCACGATCAGCCAGCACAGTGCACAAGTGTCGGCCGCGCACGCGGCGCTGGATCTGGCCTATTCGCGCTGGTCGGAACTGGAAGGCGCCGACGCATGAGCGGTTGCAGCCGGTGTTGTGTGCGCAGGTGATTGCGCGCGAGATGGATCCGATGCACCTGCCGCGGCCCTGCTGTTGCTCATCGCCCATACTGCGGCTGCCGCACCTGCCCGCCGACCTGAAGCGAAGCACGCGTTGAGCAGGTAGCCGCCGGTCGGCGCCTCCCAGTCGAGCATCTCGCCGCTGCAGAACACGCCGGGCAGCGACGGCAGCATCAAGTCTGCATCGAGTGCTTCGAAGCGCACGCCACCGGCGCTGCTGATCGCCTCGGCGATCGGCCGCGCACGCAATAGTCGCAACGGCAGGGACTTGAGGGCGGCGGCTGTACGCTGTGGGTCGTGCGCTGCCTCGCGGCCGATGCATTCGTACACCAGCCCGGCGCGCAGCGCATCGATTCCCGCCACCCGCCGCCAGTGTTCACTCAAGCTGCGCGTTCCGCGCGGGCGCGAGAGGGCGGTACCGAGCCAGTCGATGCTGCGCTGTGGCAACAGGTCGAAAAGAAGGAGGGCTGAGTCATCGCGCGTGATTGCATCGCGCAACAGCGGCGACAGAGCGTAAATCAGCTGGCCCTCGATGCCGTACGTGCTGACCACGCACTCGCCGAGCTGCCGCTGTTCGCACCCCGCGGAGTCGCGAAAAATCGCCTCCACGCGCTTCAACGGACCGCCTGCATGACGCTGCGCGAAGTGCGCGCTCCACGCGATGTCGAAGCCGCAGTTGGATGGCTGCAGCGCAGCCACCGCGATGCCGCGATCGCGCAGCCACGCAACCCAGGCGCCGTCGGATCCCAGCTGCGGCCAGCTGGCGCCGCCCAGCGCCAGTACGACCGCATCGACCGCATCGACCGCGATGGTGATCTCGCCGGCGGGAGTATCGAAGCGCAGCGCGCCGCCGGCACTCCAGCCGATCCAGCGGTGGCGTACATGGAACACCACGCCGCTTGCGCGCAGGCAGCGCAGCCAGGCACGCAACAGCGGAGCGGCCTTCAGATCGGTCGGAAACACGCGTCCCGAACTGCCGATGAAAGTCTCTACCCCGAGCGCGCGCGCCCACTCGCGCAGCGCAAGCGAATCGAAGTCGCGCAGGCAGCAGGACACTGGCCCGCTGCGCACGCCATAGCGCGCGCTGAAGCGATCGAAACCTTCACTGTGGGTGAGGTTGAGTCCGCCTTTGCCCGCCAGCAGGAATTTGCGCCCCACCGATGGCATGGATTCGTACAGCGTCACGCGGCAGCCCGCACTGGCTGCGGCCTCGGCAGCCATCAGGCCACTGGGACCACCGCCGATGATCGCAATCCGCGGGGAATTCGCCACCGGTCGCATTCGCTGCCCGCAGTCAGCGGCCGTGGAAGATTGGCGGGCGCTTGTGCATGAACGCCTGCATCGCCTCGGCAAAGTCGTCGGACTGCATCAGCATGCCGTTGAGCGTTGCCGCTTCGCGATTGCCGTGCGCGACGGCGCCGGACCAGCGTGCATTCATGACCTGCTTGATGGCGGCAACCACCAGCGGCGGATTGGCAGCGATCTGTGCTGCCAGCGCGCGCGCAGCATGCACAAGGCTCTCGCCCTCGGGATGGATCGCGGTGACCAGTCCGATGCGCAACGCCGTGGCCGCGTCGATGTCGGCGCCGGTCAGCGCCAGTTGCCGCGCCCAGCTCTCGCCAATCAGGTGCGGCAGCCGCTGGATGCCACCCAGATCCGGCAGCATGCCGACCTTGACCTCGCGCAGCGCGAACTGCGCGCTGGCCGAGGCCAGCCGCAGGTCGCAGGCGGCGATCATTTCGATGCCCGCACCGATGCACCAGCCGTCGACTGCGGCAACCACCGGCAGCCGACTGCTGGCCAGCGCCTCGAAGCCTGCGTGCATGCGCTGCGCGAGGCGCACGATCTTCGAGCGTCCAGCGGCGCCATCAGCAAGGATCGGACCCAGTTCAGCCGCCATTGCCGGCAAGTCGAGCCCATAGCTGAAGTGCGTGCCACTACCGCGCACGATGACCGCGCGCACGCTCGGGTTCGCATCCAGCGTGGCCACCGCGAGCGGCAGCTCACGCCAGAAATCCGGGCCCATCGCATTGCCGCGAGCCGGGCCGAGCAGGACCAGTTCGGCGACGCTGTCGCTGCCTGCCTCGATGCGCAATGATTGGTAGTCGCCCATGGCCGTTCCTCTTCGAATCGCGCAAGGTTAGCCGCCTTCGCGGTACACGTCATGCGCGCCGCGCAGGCATTTGCCGCCTGCCACGCTTGGCGTTAATGTGCGCGGCCGCAATCGGGCCATCCGGTTGCCTTGCCATCCGAATCGGGAACCAGCATGCAGATTGCCGCGCGCACCGTCGTCAACTTCCACTACACGCTGAGCAACGACAGCGGTGAGGTGCTCGATTCGTCGCAGGGCGGCGATCCGCTGACCTATCTGCACGGCGCGGGCAACATCGTCGCCGGGCTGGAGACCGCGCTCGAGGGCCGCGGCGTCGGCGACAGCTTCAAGGTGCGGGTCGCGCCGGAAGAAGGCTATGGCGTGCATCAGGCGCAGCTGGTGCAGGACGTTCCGCGCAGCGCCTTTGCCGGCGTCGAGAAGGTGCAGGCTGGCATGCAGTTCCAGGCCGACACGCCCGAGGGTGTTCAGAACGTGACAGTGGCCAGGGTGACCGGCGATTCCGTCACCGTCGACGGCAACCATCCGCTCGCTGGCCAACACCTCAATTTCGCCATTGAAGTCACCGCGGTGCGCTTGGCGAGCGTGGAGGAACTTTCGCACGGGCACGTGCATGGTCCGGGCGGTCACGCGCACTGATCTCGACGCGTCTCAGTAGATTCCCAACGATAGCCCTGCGGCAAAGGTGGCGCCGAGTTCGCGGCAGCGCGCGAGTTCGTGCGCCGGCACCGATTTGGCCGCCCTGATTTCCTGCGGCGTCTGCGCGCCGAGCTTGACCAGCAGCGGGTCGGCGATCGCGCGCAGGCGAAGCCCGGTGGCGATGCGCTCGAGCTGACGGATCGCGTTGCTGCCGTCGGAGCCCGCGCAGACCATGCTGGCGAAGGGCTTGCCGTTCACGCGATCGAGCAAGTCATAGTAGCTGCGATCGAAATAGTCCTTCAGCATGCCGCTGATCGCCGCCAGGTTCTCCGGCGTGGCGAACACCACCCCGTGTGCGGCCAGCAGATCGTCCGCGTGCGCGGCTGCCGCGTGCAGGCAGACAATCTCCACGCCCTCGTGGTCAGTGGCACCTTCGGCAAACGCGTCGACCATCGCCCGGGTGCCGCCGGTTTGGCTGTGCCAGAGCACGAGCAGGATCGACATGCAGGCAAGTGCGGCGAGCGAAGGGGCGATGAGTGTGCGTTGGTGCCAAGCACTTGGCCAGCCCGATCGTTCGGCCCTTGGAAGCTCGACCGTTTCGGTTTACCCTCGGCCGGTCCTTTAACTCCTTTGTAACAATTGCCAGGGTGGCTGCAAGGATCGGAGCAAGGGGCACGTTTTCGGGTGCCCGGCTGCATGGGCTCGAGACACAACCGGTCGGCGACGCCGTCGGTGGTGTCGGATGCAGCGGTGGTCAGTGGCAATCAATCGTGTGGGTGTCCGCGAGCCGGAACCCGCCTCATTAGCTGCAGGGGAAATCAACATGATTCGTACTCGGAAATCGCGCAGCGTCGCTGCATTCCGCCGCCGCCAGCTGGCCGTTGCCATCGCATTGAGCCTGCCGCTGGGTCTGGTCTGCGCGGCGCCCACCCCGCAAGCCCTGGCGCAGGATCAGGATGCCGAAGGCAGCACAGCCGGGCAATTGGAGACGATCACCGTGACCGCCCAGCGTCGGGCGGAAGACGTGCAGAAGGTGCCGATTTCGATCACTACCATCGAGTCGGAAAAGCTGCGCAATATCGGCGCGGCCGGCGACGACATCCGCTTCCTCAGCGCGCGCTTGCCCAGCCTGCAGATCGAGTCCTCGTTCGGGCGTGCGTTCCCGCGCTTCTACATCCGCGGCCTCGGCAACGCCGACTTCGATCTGAATGCCTCGCAGCCGGTCTCGCTGGTGTACGACGATGTAGTGCAGGAGAACCCGATCCTCAAGGGCTTCCCGGTTTTCGACCTCGACCGCATCGAAATGCTGCGCGGCCCGCAGGGCACCCTGTTCGGACGCAACAGCCCAGCCGGCGTGATCAAGTTCGAATCGCGCCGCCCCAGCGACGAGTTCGACGCCTATGCGCGCGGCAACTACGGCCGCTTCGGCACCACCAACGTGGAAGCGGCAGCCGGCGGAGGCGTCAGCGACGTGCTGTCGCTGCGCGCGTCGATGGTCTACCAGCGCCGCGACGATTGGGTCGACAACACCGCCGCCCGCGCGCCCAACAGCGAACTCGAAGGCTATCGGGAGTTCGCCACCCGCTTTCAGGCACTGTATACGCCCGGCGAAGGCTTCGAAGCGCTGTTCAACTGGCATGCCCGCAGCCTCGACGCCACCTCGCGCCTGTTCCGCGCCAACATCATCCAGCGCGGCAGCAACAACCTGGTGCCCGGTTTCGATGAAGAGCGCATCTCGATCGACGGTCGCAACGGCCAGGAGCTCGATGCCTGGGGCGGCAGCGCGCGACTGCGCTGGACCTTCGACTCGGTCTCGCTGTATTCGATCACCGGTTACGAGACGCTGGATTTCCTTGGTCGTGGCGACATCGATGGCGGTTTCGGCGCGTCCTTCGCGCCGCCCTTCGGCCC
>JBBSDI010000071.1:0-13054 GCA_038249585.1 Lysobacterales bacterium
GCGCGAGGCTGGTGGATTCACCGTGAATGGCTGGGCGCAGTCGGTCAGCGCCGGCCCGCTGGATGAAGTGCGCACGCAGTCGGTCGCGTTCGAAGCCCGCGTGGTTGACGACCCGGCTGGCGTGGTTACCGGCGTGACTGTCGACAGCGATGGCACGCTCAGCTACACGCTCAGCGGACGGCGCGGTGTGTCCGAGTGGGTGATTTCGTTGCGCGATTCCGGCGGCAATACGGACGGCGGCCAGGACAGCTCCGTGCCGCAGACCGTGCGCATCGGCGTCGGCCAGTTCACCGACCTTGCAGTCAAAGTGCTGCGCCCGCTGAGCGATCAGCTCGGCGGGGTGGAAAGCTATCAGATTCTGGTGCTCAACGTCGGCAAGATCGATGTCTCCGGCGCGCGCGTGGTTGACCTGTTCGGCGAAACCAGCGCCGACGGCTCGTGGCAGTGCGTGGGCATCGATGGCGGCGAATGCGGCGCTGCCAGTGGGGCAGGATTCATCGACTCGCGCGTCGACCTGCCGCAACACAGCGGGGTGCTGTTGACCGTCACCGCGCTGCGCGGGATCAATCCGCGCAATGTGGTGTTCGTGCAGCCGCCGGACCATGTGATCGATCGGGACCTGTCCAACAACGAGTCCGGCTTCTGATCCACCAGCCGCTGTTGTGAAACGCCGCGGGCCGCCTTGTGCGGCCCGCAGCGTTTCCGGCGTCCGCGTCACTGGGGGTAACAACGCGCTACCGCGTCGTTGAGTTCAGCGCACCAGTGCATGGTGCGTCGCGCGGGCCGCCATGTGGGTGCGCACGCGGCCAACAGACCACGCATCCGGAGCGCACCATGTCCCGCCGCATCCTGCTGATCCTGCTGATCCTGCTGCTGCTTTCCTCGACCCTCGCCCACGCCGCCACGCTTGCCGAACGCTCGCCGATCCGACCCGGACTGTGGTGGAGTCCGGAGCGCTCTGGCAGCGGTTTCGAGATCTTCACCCGTCCCGGCGAAGTGGCAGCGATCTGGTACACCTACGATCGCGACGGCAAGCCGGTGTGGTATTCCGCGCAGGGGGCACTGGGTGCTGGTGGCAGCGGCGAGCTCGCGCTGATGCGCCATCGTTGGAGCGACGGACGCCACGCGGGCGCGAGCGCGGTCGGCACCCTGCGCCTGGACATCCAGGGCAACGAAGCGCTCAGCGCGGCATGGCGGGTCGACGGCAGCGAAGGTCGCTGGACGCTGAGCCCATTCGTTTTCGGCGGATCGCCACCGGAGATCGATCGCAGCGGCGTCTGGTTCGATCCTGCCAATTCCGGCTGGGGCATGACCTTCGCCGAACAGGGCGAGGTTCTCGGCGCGACGGTCTACAGCTACGACGCCACTGGTCAACCGCTGTGGTTCACCGGCAGCGGCACCCCGGCGAGCCTCGCGCTGACCTCGTTCAGTGGCAGCTGTCCGTCCTGCGACTACCTCAGGCCCACCGCGCGTGGATCGGCAACCTTGCGCCTGCACGGCGACAGCGATACGCGCTGGACGGTGGCCGCTTTCGACACCGCTGTGCCGTTGGCGGTGGGCCAGAACATCGCGCGCGCGGTGCTGCAACCGTTGTCGACGCCGGCGTCGCTGCGTCGCGCCGATCGCCAGCTTGCATCGTTCGACGACGAGGCTGCACTACGGCGCTACCTGTTGCCGGCGCTGGAAACCGAATCGCCGTACTGGGGCGCGATCAACTTCTCGCCGCCACCACCGCATACCGTGTTCTCGGCGACCAACCTGCAAGAGGGCGCAGTGGACGAAGCCGATCGGGTCAAGACCGACGGTCGCCACGTCTACACCTTCGCCGAATCCGCAGCGACCGGCACCATGCAACCGGACATTCGCGTATTGCCGGTTGCCGCCGATGGTGCGCCCGCAGGCGCGGTGCAATCGTTTCCGTTGACGAACCGCGAAACCGGCGCCTACCTCGACCAGTCGGGCCTGTATCTCGACGCCTCGCGACTGGTCGCGGTCACCGGCACGAGTGCTGGCTCGGTCGGCGGCAGTCCCTGGTCGGACATCGATGCGTGGAATGGTGGCAGCACCCGGGTCGAGATCTTCGATCGCAGCAATCCGCTGGCGCCGCAGAGCCGCTGGTTCGCCAGCTTCGATGGTCATCTGGTGAGCAGTCGACGGATCGGCACACGCCTGCTGCTGGTGGTGCGTCGATCGATCGAGCTGCCCGGCTTCATCCGCGCACCAGGCACCGCGGCCCAGCGTCAGGCAAACCAGCGCACACTGGAGCAGACCTCGATCGAAACGCTGCTGCCGCGCTACGCGATCGGCTACGGCAGCAGTGCACGCTTGCACGGGCCCGACAAAGTGTTCCTGCCGCCGCCCGGCGGCCAGCAGCAGCGCGCGCAGTACGTGTCGGTAATCGCCATCGCGCTCGACGTGCCGCGGGTCGAATCCGCGCTGTCGGTGATTGGCCCGGTCGAAGCGGTGTACGTCTCACCGGCCAATCTTTATCTCGTCTCGTCGCGCTTCAAGACTGCCGACATCGGACTGCCGAGCTTCGGTGAGCCGACGCTGGCGATCACCGACGTGCACCAGATCGCAATCGGCGGCGGCGCCATATCACTGGTCGGCTCGGGGACCGTGGAGGGTCATCTCGGACGCAGTCCGGACCTCGCACCGCTGCGCATGAGCGAATACCAGGGACGACTGCGCGTGGTCACCTCCAGTCGCGGCCAGTGGGGTGCTTCGCCGGTCAACCGCCTGACCATCCTGGAACCCTCGACACTGGTCGATGGACTGTTGCGCACGGTGGCCTATCTTCCCAATCGGCAGCGACCGGCCCCACTCGGCAAGCCCGGCGAGTTCGTCTACGGCACGCGCTTCGTCGATGACCGGCTCTACGCGGTGACCTTCCGCATGGTCGACCCGCTGTACGTGGTCGACTTGAGCGACCCACGCGATCCACGGATCGCCGGCGAGGTCGTGCTGCCCGGGTTCTCCGACTACCTGCATCCGCTGCCGGGTGGTCTGTTGCTCGGCGTGGGTCTGGATGCGCGCGAATCCGGCTGGGCCACCTGGTTCCAGGGCCTGCAGCTGAATCTGTTCGATATCTCCAATCCCGCAGCGCCGCGCGATCTGCAGCGCGTACTGGTCGGCCGCCGCGGCACCACCTCGGCGTTGCTGCGCCAGCCGCACGCCTACAGCGAACTGCAGCCGACCGGCGGCAACCTGCAATTCGCACTGCCCGCGCGCGTGCATGATGGCGGCACGCCGCAGTATGGCAGTGGCGATTCCGCGTACTACCCGTGGCAGTGGAGCGGACTGCTGCGCTACGAGTTGCAAGGCAGCGGCAGTGCGGCGCGCCTGGTAGCCCTGCCGGCGCTGGTGACCGAACGTGCACCGGGCATCACGCCGTTCATCGCGGAGAACCAGGCGATCGATGCCGCCGCGAAAAATGCGCGCTCGGTGCTGTTTGCCGAGGGTTCGCTGTATGTGGCCAGCGGCAGGTTCTGGTATCAGCGTGGTGATCAGTCCCCCATCGGTCCGCTGTAACGATCGCAAGCGTGGTTGACGTTCGGGACAGCCGAACGGGTTGACCGATCGCGCCGGAACGGCCGGCGCGATCGTGGCTGCGCACAGCGTGGCGCGATCAGTCTGGATCGAACGCGTCGACGAACAGCACGTCGGGGTGTTGCGCGACCAGGCCGTTGGGCATCTTTTCCGCGAGCGCCGCGGCAGTCGCATCGATCGTGAATCTTGCGGAGTGCTCAACGCGCGGATCGACCACCGTGGCGCCGGGGTCGGCGCGGGCGATGCTGGGACCGGCGGTTTTGCACCGCATCGATCGCCAAGTGCTGAATCAATCGGCTTTTCCCGCGGGCCGAATAAATCAGTGTCCGGCGGCGTCGGCCGTGCCGAGCAACCCGCGTGTCCGGAGTTGCGGGCGAATCGTGTTCCGATGTAGAGCGAGCTGAAGAGCGACTCGAATCGGGATTGTCCGGTCCGGCCGTCGGCTGCGCGTGCCCGAGCTGCGACTTGCCTTGCATTGGAGATACTGCGTGATACGACTGTCCGGAATGGCGGGTTTTCTCCGCGCGACGATCTGCTTGGTATTCGTCGTCGCGCTGCTGCCGCAGATCGCTGTGGCGCAGAACCCCAACGACGGCTACAACCCGAGCGCCAACGACGCCGTCCGCGTGCTGGTGGTCCAAGCCGATGGCAAGACCCTGGTCGGCGGTGCGTTCAGCAGCATCGGTGGGCAGACCCGCAATCGCATCGCGCGGCTGAATACTGACGGCAGTCTGGATCCGGGTTTTGCTGCTACCGATCTGAATGGCGTTGTGCTTTCCATCGCCGTGCAAGCCGACGGGCGCATCGTGATCGGCGGCAGTTTTACCCAGGTCGGCGTCAGCCTGCGCAATCGCATCGCCCGGCTGAACGCCGATGGCAGTCTGGATGCCACGTTCAACCCGAACGCGAGCAGCACCGTGTTCGCGGTGGCCGTGCTCCCCGATGGCAAGCTGGCAGTGGGCGGCAATTTCACCATGCTCGGCGGGCAGACCCGCAATCGCATCGCGCGACTGAATGCCGATGGCAGTCTGGACGCCACGTTCACCCTGGATGCCAACGACTTCGTCTACGCGCTGGTCGTCCAGCCCGACGGCAAGCTGCTGCTGGGCGGGCAATTCACCACGCTCGGCGGGCAGACCCGCAATAGCATCGCGCGGCTGAATGCCGACGGCAGCCTCGACACGGCTTTCGACCCGGATGCCAACGGTGTGGTGCAAGCGATGGCCATGCAGCCCGACGGCAAATTGCTGATCGGCGGGGAATTCACCACGGTCGCAGGACAGCCGCGCATTTTCATCGCGAAGCTGAACGCCGATGGCAGTCTGGACGCCACGTTCAATCCGGACGCCAACGGCCGCATCCTGGCGCTGGCCGTGCAGCCCGATGGAGAACTGCTGGTGGGTGGTGAATTCACCACGCTCGCCGAGCAGTCCCGCAATCACATCGCGCGGCTGAATGCCGATGGCAGTCTGGACGACACCTTCAACCCGAATGCCAACGGTGCGGTCTTCGCACTGGCCGTGCAGCCCGATGGCCAGCTGCTGCTGGGCGGGCTTTTCACTACGCTCGCCGGGCAGGCACGCAATCGCATCGCGCGGTTGAATGGCGATGGCAGCCTCGACGCCACACTCAACCCTGGTGCCAATAACCTCGTTCTCGCGCTAGCCGTGCAGCCCGATGGAAAGCTGCTTGTTGGCGGGTCTTTCACCACGCTTGCCGGTCAAGTACGCAATCGCATTGCGCGTCTGCACGCCGATGGCAGTCTGGACGCCACGTTCAATCCGGATGCCAACGGCACCGTCTGGGCGCTAGCGGTGCAGCCCGATGGCAAGCTGCTGCTCGGCGGGACGTTCACATCACTCGCCGGGCAGCCGCGCAACCGCATCGCGCGGCTTAACGCCGATGGCAGCCTGGACGCTGCTTTGAACCTGGATGCGAGCAACACCGTCACCGCGTTGACCGTACAGGTTGACGGCAAGCTGCTTGTTGGCGGGGCTTTCACCACATTCGCCGGGCAGACCCGCAATCGCATCGCGCGGCTGAATGCCGACACCAGCTTGGATGCCACGTTCGACCCGAATGCCAACGACGCTGTCACCACGGTGAACCTGCAGCCGGATGGCAAAGTGCTGGTGTGCGGAATCTTCACCATGCTCGCCGGGCAATCGCGAAATCACATCGCACGGCTGAATGCAGACGGTAGCCTTGACCCCACCTTCGACCCAGATGCAGACAACTCAGTTCTCGCAATGGCTCTGCAGCCCGACGGCAAGTTGCTTCTGGGCGGGGGCTTTACCACGCTGTCCGGGCAACTGCGGAATCGCATCGCGCGGCTGAATGCCGATGGCAGTCTGGATGGCAACTACATGCCGGATGTCGATAACGCAGTTTACGCGCTGGCCGCGCAATCCGATGGCAAGCTGCTGTTGGGCGGAGAATTCACCGCGGTCGACGGGCAACCCCGCAATCGCATCGCACGGTTGAACGCCGATGGCAGCCTGGACGCCACCTTCAACCCGAATGCCAATAGTGGCGTCTACGATTTTGCCGTACTCCCAGACGGCAAGCTGGCGATAGGCGGGGAATTCACTACCGTCTTCGGGCAGCCCCGCAACCGCATCGCCCGGCTGAGCACCCCTCAGGCGGCGCTCCAGTCCCTTGACTTGCACGACAACACGGTCACTTGGGCGCGCTCGGGCGCCGGCCCTGAACTTGCGCTGCCGCCAATCCTGCAGTTTTCATTACTCGGCGACGTCTACGCGTCAGTTGGCGCCATGCAACGAAGCAGCGGCGGATGGCGCTTGACTGGATTTACGCCGCCGCCCAATCAAGTATTTTATCTGCGCACGCGCGCACACACCGGTTCCGGGTATTTCAATGGGTCAAGCGGCCTGATCGAAAGCACGCGCCAGTTCTTCATCGTTCCGCTGTCTGACGATGTTTTCGCCGATGGCTTCGAGTGAGAACCACACGGCCGGACACGCGGGGGCAGGCGTGCACATTCGGCGAATGTTCGGTGGGCGGCTGCTTTTTCACCGCATTGGCTACCAGCTGCTGAATGAGATGAATTTGCCCGCGTGCCGAATGAAGGACTGTCCCGATGCGTGGGCGTGTCCGGAGTTATGGGCGAGTGGTGTGTTAGCTTCGCGCGAGCGCTTAGGCGAACCGAAACGGGAGCGTCCTCACCCGTCGGATGTCGTCCCCAGACCTGCACCACGTCATGCATCGGAGATGGAACATGATTCCCCAGTTTAGTTCGATGAGGCCTGTGTGCATGAGCGTGTTTTTCATGCTCACGATAGCGCTGCTGCCGCAAATCGTCTTGGCGCAAAACGTCCATGACGGATACGACCCGAACGCGAACGGCACCGTCAACGTGCTGGCCGTTCAAGCCGATGGCAAGACCCTGGTCGGCGGTGCGTTCACCAGCATCGGGGGGCAGACCCGCAATCGCATTGCGCGGCTGAATGCGGACGGCAGTCTGGATGCAGGATTTGCCGCCGATCTGGATGGCGAGTTGTTTGCCATCGCCGTGCAAGCGGACGGCCGCATTGTGATCGGCGGACTGTTTGCCCAAGTCGGCGCCAGCGTCCGCAATCGCATCGCGCGGCTGAATGCTGATGGCAGCGTCGATGCGACCTTCAACCCGAATGCCAACGCCACCGTCTTCACGCTCGCGGTTCAGGCGGATGGCAAGCTGCTGGTGGGCGGGTTTTTCACCGCTCTCGCTGGACAACCGCGCAACCGCATCGCGCGGCTGAATGCCGATGGCAGCCTCGACGACGCGTTCAGCCCGAATGCGAACAGCAGCGTCATCGCACTGGCTGTGCAGCCCGATGGCAAGCTGCTGGTCGGCGGGGAATTCACCACGCTTGCGGGGCAGCCGCGCAACCGCATCGCGCGGCTGAATGCCGACGGCAGCATTGATGCCACTTTCAATCCGGGTGCCGGCAACGTCGTGCGCGCACTGGTTGTGCAGCCCGACGGCAAGATTGTGGTGGGCGGGGTTTTCACCACGGTGGCTGGTCAAACCCGCAACCGCATCGCGCGGCTCAACGCCGATGGCAGTCTCGATAGCAGCTTCAATCCCAATGCCAATGACTTTGTCTACGCGTTGGCCCTGCAGCTCGATGGCAAGCTGCTGATGAGCGGGGGATTTACCGCGATTGCCGGGCAGATCCGCAGTCGCATCGCGCGGTTGAACGCCGATGGCACCCTCGATGCGACCTTCAAGCCGACTGCCAACGACATTGTCTACGCGCTGGCCGTGCAGCCCGATGGCAAGCTGGTGCTGGGTGGCTTGTTCACCGCGCTCGTCACGACCACCCCGATCGGCGGCTTCTTCACGCAACCCCGCAATCGCATCGCGCGGCTGAACACTGATGCCAGTGTGGATGCAACATTGAACCTGAGTACAAGCGGCACAGTCCGCGTCTTTGCACTGGCCGTGGAGCCCAATGGCAACTTGGTAGTGGGCGGGGCTTTCTCGGCCATCGCCGGATATTTCCTCAACAACATCGCGCGGCTGAATGCCGATGGCAACCCGGACCGCTTTTTGCCAGGTCCGAACGACGTCGTCTTCGCCCTAGCCGCGCAGCCCGATGGCAAGCTGGTATTAGGTGGAGCTTTCACCGCTGTCCAGGATGAGCCCAGGAGTCGCATCGCGCGGCTGAATGCCGATCAGAGTCTGGACAACATCCCGGGTGCAAATAACCTGGTGGTTGCACTGGCCTTGCAGCCCGATGGCAAGCTCGTGGTAGGTGGAAGATTCCGCACGCTGGGCGGGCAGTCCCGCGATTACATCGCGCGGATTAACGCTGATGGCAGTCTGGACGCCAATTTCAACCCAGGTATAAGCGACGAAGTCAACGCTATAGCCCTACAGGCTGACGGAAAGATGGTGATTGGAGGATTTTTCACCGGAGTCGCGGGGCAGCCCCGCAATCGCATTGCGCGGCTGAACGCCGATGGCAGTCTGGACACCACTTACAACGCGGACGCGAACAGCTGGGTTAACACGGTCGCGGTGCAGCCCGATGGCAAACTCGTGTTGGGCGGGAATTTCACCACGCTCGCCGGGCAGCCACGCGGTGGCATCGCGCGGCTGAATGCCGATGGCAGTCTTGACACCGCCTTCAACCCGGATGCCAACGGCCTCGTATTTGCGCTGGCCGTGCAGCTCGATGGCAAGATGGTAGTTGGCGGATCATTCACCATGATCGGCGGGCAGCCGCGCAATTACATTGCGCGGCTGAATGCCAATGGCAGTCTGGACAATGCCTTCAATCCGGGTTCGAACAACCAAGTTACAGCGCTTGCCTTGCAGCCCGATGGCAAGCTGGTGGTGGGCGGGGATTTCTCGGCGCTCGGCGGGCAACCCCGCAATTCCATTGCGCGCCTTAGCACAGCCCAAGCGGCTCTGCAGTCACTCGACATCAGCGGCAGTACGGTCACCTGGACGCGCTCGGGCGCTGGGCCTGAACTCGCGCTGCCACCCACTCTGTTGTTTTCGGTGTCCGGCGAACTTTACTCGCCGGTAGGCACCATGCAACGCGTCACCGGCGGGTGGCGCTTAACCGGATTCACGCCGCCGCCGAACCAGATCTTTTATCTGCGCACGCGCGGTCGGGTCAGTTCCGGTCAAAACAATGGATCCGGTGGCCTGATAGAAAGCACCCGTCAGTTCTTCATTGTTCCGCCCGCCGTCGACAACGTTTTTGTTGATGGCTTCGAGTAAGGAATACCCAAGGCGCAGCGCTGAGCGCTTACGCGAAGACGATTCAGGACAAGGATGTTTTGCTCCGCACGCGTTGGCAAGTGCGTAAGGCATCGGCTGCAAGCGGCTGGCGAAGGATGCATGTCCCACAGTGTGTGCCAAGGCATGGGGTTTCGATTGCGACTCCATCCGTCATCCAGGCCTGCGCGCTATGCATCAGCGGGTTGCGCGTCCGAGTCATCCTGATCCCACGAAAAAGCCCGCGATCCTGCGATCGCGGGCTTTACTCACCGCATCCTGAGGCCGGCCATCAGGCCGGTCGGAATCAGAACTTGTAGCTGGCCTGCACGTACCAGAACTGGCCGGGGATGTCGTAAGTACCGGCGTCATAGCCGTTGAGCGAGCAACTCACGCAGATCGGCGGGTCCTTGTCGCCGATGTTGTTCACGCCGGCGGTCAGGCCGAGGCCTTCGAAGCCGAACGGGTTGCGCCAGTTGACCTGCACATCGTGGTAGGTGGTGGCCCCCAGCACGTTCTCGGACAAGCCGTTGTTGCTGGTGTTCGGCTTCGAGCACAGGCCGAGCGTGGTCAGCGACAGTGCAGTGCCATCGCGGAAGTCGGAGCACGACTCGGTCACCGAGTCGATGTGGCGGACGTTCCAGCTTGCGCTCCAGTCGTCCCTGGTCCAGCCGAGACTCAGATTCGACTGCCACTCCGGAATCGCACCGTCGTTGAGTTCGCGGCCTTCCTGCTGCGGCTGCACCGCACCCAGGGCTACGGCTTCGTAGTCGCTCACGAAGGTGTTCTGCCACGACAGGTCGAAGCGACCCCAGTCGGTGTCGGGCCCGGTCCAGTTGAGCTTGAAGTCGTAGCCATCGGTCTCGATCCGGCCGATGTTGACCAGCCGATTGGCGAACTGGTTGATCTGCCCGGTGGGCGTGCGCGCGATGCCCTGGCAGAACAGCGAAGTGGCGCTGCCCGAGGCCACGCACCGATCGAGCTGATCCTGCGCGTCGATCGCGCGGATGGCGCCGTCGATTTCGTGCTTGTAGTACGTCACCTCGATATCGAACTTCTGAGTGCCGAACAGATCATCGGTCCAGGCCGGGCTGTAGACGAAGCCCGCCGACGTGCTGTCGGCCAGTTCCGGGTCCAGCGCGGCATTGCCGCCGGTGGTGACCGAAATCTGCGGATTGATCTGCTCGTAACCGAGCGGAACGCCGAGGGCACGGCAGTTGGGCGTGACGTTATTCGAACACGGATCGTTGAGCACCGCGTCGAAGCGGGTGGCCGAACCGAACAACTCGCCGATGCTGGGGGCGCGGAAGCCCTCGGCATAGGTCGCGCGGACCAGCAGTTGGTCCGACAACTGCCAGCGCAAGCCGCCCTTGGCAGTGGTCTCGCCGCCGAACGTGGAATAGTCGGAGTAGCGTCCGGCCAAACTCAGGTCCAGGCGCTCGGCCAGCGGCAGATCGGCCAGCAGCGGCACGCTGAACTCGACGAAGTACTCGTCGACGTCGTACTCGCCCGAGGTCGCCTGCGCCAAAACGTCGTTCGACTCACCGGAGATCTTGAGCGCATCCGGGGTGAACGAACCGTCGTACTTGCGATGCTCGTAGCCCGTGGCGAAAGCCAGCAGCCCGGCCGGCAGTGCGAACAGATCGCCGGTCAGGTTGGCCGCGAACTGCTGCAGCGCGTTCTTGCTGGTGTCCTTGGTGATCGGCTGGATGTAGCGCAGCATCGCGGGCGTGATCGTGCCCTGGCCGTTGGTGCCCTGGCCGCCGAACAGGTTGAGCGGTGTGCAACCCGGGGTCGCCGCGCAGACTGCCGGATCGCCCAATGCGGTCGCGATGGCGCGCACGTTGTAGGTGTTGCGCGCAATCTGGTCGGCCTTGCTTTCGGTATCGACGAAGTTCACGTCCCAGGCGAAACTGCGATCGCCCCAGGAGAATCCGCCCTGCAAACCGGTGGCAAAGTAGTAAGTATCGACTTCCTGCGCATACAAACGCGGACCGCCTTCCAGCGGACGCCGCGCCAGCAGGAAGAAATTCTGGCCGGAGATCAGATCGATACCGAACGGATTGAACGGATTCAGGCGCGAGATAGACACCGTGTCGGCCAGGCCGCCGGAGCCGGCGTCGGAGCCCAGGAAGATCGGCTCGGGTGCCGCCTGGTTGAGCGACTCGCGCGTGTTGTACAGGCCCTTGATGTACCAGGTCACATCGCTAGTCAAGTCATAGCGCACCTGGGTGTACAGGCTCTTGCGCTTGTTCGGCGTCAACACCAGATTGAACGGCGAGAAATTGAAGCGGTCGGTGATGTCGAACGGATTGTAGGTGCTGTTCCCGCTGGTCGGGTTGGCCGGGTTGTAGAGCGGCGTGCCGGTTCCGGGATTGAGGGTGATGTCCAGATCGTTGCGGGTCCGCGGATCGGTAAAGATGAATCGACCCTGCGGAGTCGCGGACGAACCGCGGGTCACCCCGGTGCCGGGCACCGGCTCCCGCGCCTGATCGCGGTCCTTCGAAAACACGGTTTTCTGCTCGACGTAGCTGGCCGCGAACACCGCATTGAAGCGCTCCCCGCCGCCACCGATGGTGACGTCGGCCTTGGTGGTTTCGCCGTCGCCTTCGTCGTACTCGCCGTAGTACGTGGTCAGTTCGGCACCGTCGAACTTGCGGCGGGTGATGATGTTGATCACGCCCGAAATCGCGTCTGAACCGTAAATGGCAGATGCGCCGTCTTCCAGAACGTCGATGCGTTCGACGATCGCGATCGGAATGGTATTGAGGTCGGTGGCGCTGCCGACTCCGGACGCGGAGGATTCGTTGACCCAACGCAGCCCATCGACCAGCACCAGCACGCGCTTGGACTCCAGATGCCGCAGGTCGACCTGCGCGGAACCGGCGCCGATACCGCCGCCATCCGGCGGATAGCCAAAGTTGCCCGACGAGTTGAACTTGGCGTTGAGCGCCTTGCCGCCAGTGGTCAGCTCCTGCAGCACATCGCCGATCGAGGTCAGACCGCTCTTTGCGATGTCCTCGCGGGTGAGGGTGAAGATCGGCGACTGGCCTTCGATCGCGGCGCGCTTGATCCGCGAACCGGTGACTTCGATCCGTTCGAGTTGCTTGGCGTCTTGTGACTGTGCGAACGCGGGCAGGCTGGCAATGGCTGCGAACACGGCAATCGCCAGCGGCGATCGGCGGAGGGGAGCGTGACGATTGGACTTCATGATTCTCTCCTTGGTGTTGCGATGATGGTCTTGGCCTGGCCACCGCCCCCCCCGGCAGCCGGACGATGCGGCGAGCGCACGCCCCCTTCGGGAGCCACGCTGCGACCGCAATCTTGCGGCCCCGGGCCACCCGCCATCGTGGGACCCGACCGCACATGTTAACCACGCGTCACGGCTTTGTAGCAAGCGCGTGAAGTCATGGGCCCACTCCAAGCAATTGGCGGGCGACCGCCGGGGGCCACTAACCGGCGTCGCGCAGCGTAATTCGGGGACAAATCGAACCGATTCGGAGAGTCGGACCAATTCGGGACAATTCGGGACAATTCGGCACCAATTCCGGCAGTTCCGAGACCGCAGTTCCGGGACAGGCATGTTCTAAAGCAATTCTGGGAAGCAATTCTGGGAAGAGCAGTTCTGGGACAGCAATTCTGGGACAGGCATGTTCTGAAGGACTGGTTCGGAGACAGGGACTGGTTCGGAGACCGGCGCTTTCTGCACCGGCGCTTGCAGGCGTTGGTCGCTGAAGCCGCAGTCGGTGTCGATCCGACCATCCAACTGCA
>JBBSDI010000072.1:0-12724 GCA_038249585.1 Lysobacterales bacterium
ACCGATCAACCAGTTGGAGCCAAACCTGCCGGGAATCGCTGACCAGGTCCCGAATGCCCCGTTGGCCCGTCGGGTGGTTGCGACAAGGCGGTCGACGCAGGGCTTGGTGGTTCGAGTGCCAAGGCGAACCGATGCGGGCGCGGGCAGCGCCGATTCAACGGTCAGTATCGCGCTTCGGCGCGTGCGCTTCGCGGTTTCGGTGGGGCGTACGGCTACGACTGCTCGCGCAATCGCACGGCAGCCGCGATCGGCGTAACCACGCCACCCTGGCGCGCTGCGAACTGGCGCTCGATGAAATCCAGCAGCGGCTGCCAGTCGGCGCGGTGCTCGCGTGCGGCGGCCGAATGGTCGTCGAACAGCGAGCGGCCTTCGGAAGCCGCGCGCACGTAGATCTGCGAGTCGCGCACCCGCGCCAGTGCGGCCTGGGTCAGGCGCGACAGGGTGGCATCCATCTGGCGCGCCGACACCGTGCGCTCGCGGATGCGGTTGATCACCAGCGCGGTGCGCAGGCTGCCGTTACGGAACTCCGGCAGGCTGCGCAGCTTGTCGATGAAGCCCAGTGTGGCGCGCAGGTCCAGTGCCGACGGCACGATCGGCACCAGCAGCACGTGCGCATTGCGCGAGAGCTGGCCGAGCTCATGCGCACGCATGCCGGCCGGCGTGTCGATCAGCACCACGGCCGCATCGTGCGGAATGCGCAGGGTGAACCCGGCAGCCAGTCCGTGCGAAGGATCGGCACACGAGATGCCCACCACCGGCGGCAGATGCAGCGGTCGTTGCGCGGTCCACGCCATCGACGACTGCTGCGGATCGCAATCGATCAACGCGACCTTGCGCCCGGCTTGCGCCATCGCACCGGCCAAGGTGCTGGTCAGGGTGGTCTTGCCGCAGCCACCCTTGGTATTGGCAATCAGAATCCGCAGCATGCGCCCGTCCGGTGTCGACGCCTGCGCGTCGAAGCAGGCCAGATCATGACCGAAATCGATGGCGTCGTCGTGCCGATGCAGTCACATCGGGGCAGCGGTCGCGAATGTTGACGCGGTGATCGTGACCCCTGGTGCCCCGCGGTCGCAGTGACGCAAACCCTACCGATGGGTGACGCAGTCGCAGCTTTACACACGCGCTGGTGGCCGGTGTACCCGCAACAGCTGCGCGCACCACTTCGCGCAAGTCCTACCGGCGTTGCTGCATTCGCTCGGCTTCGCGCTCGGCCAGCGTTGGACTACGCGCCTGGTAGTCGGGCGGTGGCGCCAATGGCATGCCGCGGTCGCGCAACAGGGTGCGCATGGCTTCGACCTCCGACGGGGCGTCGCGCCAGCGGCGGACGAACTCGCGGGCTTGTGCGGGATCCGCCTTGCCTTCGCTGTCGAAACCATCGAGTTCAAGCAGGTTGACCGACTCCATCAGCCAATCGGTTTCTACCCGACGACGTTCGATCGCTGCGCGTTCCGCGTCGTCGCTGGCCATCCGGTAGGCGACATTGGTGCCCACCATGATGCCGACCAGAGTGTCTGCTTCGAGCTAAGCACGTGCAGCGCCTCGGCAGGCTTCGAACCACGCGACTTCGGCAAGCAAATCGGGCCTGCAGGTCTCCGCTGGCGCCGCGAAGGGTGGAATCGCAAAAGCGCCGGCAAAGTAGGCGACCAGCCGCATTAAGTCGATCAACTACTCGCGGTCGAACCCAGCGCGGCGAGTGATGTCGCGCAAGTGGCGCTCGACCAATTGGTCGCGCTCGGGCAATTCAGTGAGGGCCCCGAAGGCATCCGTCCACGCGCGCGCGCTGTCGAGCAAGTAGATGTCGTGGCGCTTGCCCGCCGCCATGCCGCGCAGCGCAGCGCGCATGGCCTCGCGATCCTTGGCGCGCTACGCCCGATCGAGAGCCAGCTGTCAGACGGCTGCATTCTCCGGCTCGATCCGCAGCAGGCTGTCGATCGCCGCATCGCGGTCGCACAGCAGCGCGCCGACGCGGCAATCGGTGCCCGCGACCCAAAGCACCCAGGGATCGTCGCTGCCGGCGCGCACCCGGGCGAAGATCGCCTGCGCTTCCGGCAGCCGCGCAGCAGCGGCGGCCTTCTCGTTTGCCGAAGCGTTGTCGGCTTGCGGCATCGACAACAGCATCGCTGTTACGAGCTGCTGGCGCGGATCGCCATCGACTTGCAAGTCACGGCCAAGTCGAAGCTGAAGCTCCTGCCACGCAGCCGCGACTTCAGGATCGGCACGTTGGGATGCGCCGAACACGGTTCCGCCAAACCCGAGCGCCAGCAGTGCTGCGAGCATCGACGTCGCCCAACCCAGCCCTGCCAAATGTGCAATCGATCTGCCGTGCATGGTCGAACCTCCTGTTCGTGTGCCTGCATTCTGAATCGCGAAGCGCCGCGCAACCGTGGCAGAAGTCAGTGCCTTCACCGCCGGTCGCGCATCTGGCCCGGATCAGTACCCCGCCGCCTGCCCGTCCTTGCGCGACTCGCTGGCCCCCGTGTACACGCCGGTCTTCGGATCGCGGCGGATCGCCTGGTAGCCGCCGTAGGGGCCGTTGGCCCAGGTCACCTTGTGACCGCGGTCCATCAGGCCCTGGATGGTGCGATACGGAAATCCGGATTCGAGCTGCACCTCGCCGCCATCGCTCATCGGCAGCGCCTGGCCGGCGGGCTCGGTGGAGCCGTCGTGGTGGATGCGCGGCGCATCGCCGGCTTCCTGCAGGTTCATCCCGAAATCGATCAGGTTGATCACGATCTGCGCGTGTCCCTGCGGCTGCATCGCACCGCCCATCAGGCCGAAGCTGATCCACGGCGCGCCATCCTTGGTGATGAACGCCGGAATGATGGTGTGGAACGGGCGCTTGCCGGGCGCATAGGTGTTCGCGTGGCCTTCGATCAACACGAACTGCTCGCCGCGATCCTGCAGCATGAAGCCCAGCTTCGGCGGCACCATGCCCGAGCCCATGCCGCGGAAGTTGGACTGGATCAGCGAGACCATCATGCCGTCGCGGTCGGCGGTGGTCAGGTAAATGGTGTCGCCCTCCGACAGCGCCGGATTGCCCGCCTCGACCGTGCGCGCGGCGCGCTGCGGGTCGATCAGCTTGCGCCGCTCATCGGCGTAGTCCTTGCTGATCAGGCGCGCGGTCGGAATCTTGGAAAATTCCGGATCGGCGTAATAGCGCGCGCGATCCTCGAAAGCGAGCTTCTTGGCCTCGACGAACAGGTGCACGTAGTCGGTGCTGCCGAAGCCGTAGCCTTTCAGATCGTAGGGCTCGAGCAGGTTGAGGATCTGCAGCGCCGCGATCCCCTGGCCCTGCGGTGGGATCTCCCACACCTCGTAGCCGCGATAGTTGGTCGATACCGGATCGACCCAGTTGCCGCGATGCGCGGCAAAATCGGCGGCGGCGAGAAAGCCACCCTGCTGCTTGAAGAAGCGCTCGATGGTGGCCGGGATTTCACCGCGATAGAAACCGTCGCGCCCCTCGCGCGCAATCTTCGCCAGCGTGTCGGCCAGATACGGATTCTTCCAGATGCCGCCATTGCCCGGCGCCTTGCCGTCGATGGTGAAGGTGTCGCGGAAGTTCGGATAGTCCTTGAAGCGATCGACCGACAGCGCCCAGTAGCGGCTGATGATCGGTGCAACCGGATGCCCGTCGCGCGCGTAACCGATCGCCGGTGCCAGCACCTGCGCCATCGGCAGGCGACCGAACTTTTCATGCAGCGCGAACCAGCCGTCGACCGCGCCGGGCACCGTCACCGGCAGCGGGCCGAACGGGGGGATGTCGGTGAGCCCCTTGTCCTTGAAGTACTGCAGGCTCAGCGCCTGCGGCGAGCGGCCGGCGCCGTTGTAGCCGTGCAGCTTGCGGGTCTTCGGATCCCACACGATCGCGAACAGATCGCCGCCGATGCCGTTGCCGGTCGGCTCCATCAGACCGAGCGCGGCATTGGCAGCGATCGCGGCATCGACCGCGCTGCCGCCTTTTTTCAGCACATCGAGCGCAATCTGCGTGGCCAGCGGATGCGAGGTCGCGGCCATGCCGTTGACCGCATGCACCTCGGAGCGGGTGGCGAAAGGCCGATCATCGAAGCGGTCGGCAGCGATACCGGCGAGCGGCAGGAGCAGGAGTGCGGCAGCGGCAGTGATGGGTCTCATGGCGATTTCCGTTCGAGCGAGTGGCGATGGTAGTGCCGGGGGTGATGCAGGGGATGTTCAGTGGTGGGGCGTTGGCGGTTGGTCGCGGCGCGGGCGTGGCGCTTGCAGCGAATGGGGCGAGAACAGGCTCGCGCGTCGCACCGTCATCAACCACACTCCAACGTGATCCTCGCAATGCATCCCGAGCGATCACCGCGATTCTCCAGCGACACCGCGCCGCCGTGCGCCTCGGCCACCTGACGCGCGAGCACCAGGCCGATGCCGGAGCCGCCGGGCTTGGTGGTGAAGAACGGCACGAACAGATTGTCGCTGCCCGCCAGGCCGGGGCCTTCGTCGAGCACTTCGATGGCGACCATCTGGGCTGCGCGCATCCAGCGCAGCGTGATGCTGCCACCGACCGCAGCGGAGGCCTCTGCGGCGTTGCGGACCAGATTGATCAGCGCCTGTTCGACCTGATCGGCGTCGATCTGCAACTCGACGTCGTCGCCGGGCTGCAGGGTGACCGGCACCCGCTGCTCCAGGCGTGCGGCGCGTTCGATGATCTGAACGATGCGCACCGCGCGGCGGGTAGGTGCCGGCATGCGCGCGAGCGTCGTGTAGCCGAGCATGAAGCGATTCAGCGCGGCTGCGCGATCGCCGATTACGTCCAGTCCGGCGCGTGCATCGTCGCGCCAGTCGGCCGGCAGCGGATCGCGGCCGATGAGGGCTGCGAGTGTGGCCGCCATCGACTTGATCGGCGCCAGTGAATTGTTCAGCTCATGGCCGAGTACGCGGATCAGGCGCTGCCAAGCGGCGCGCTCTTCTTCGCGCAGGGCCCGCGAGAGGTCGGTGATGACCAGCAGGTCGTGCGGCAGGCCGCCTTCGCGAAAGCCGGCACGGCGCACGTCGAACGGGCCGGAGCCGCCGGCGAACGCGCGCCGCAGGGTGGTGGCGTTGTTGAGCGCAAGGCAATCGTCGAGTGCCAGCGATTGCGCACTGGCGCCGATCGCAGCCCCGTGGGCTACGCCGAGCAGGCGCTCACCCGCGGGATTGACCAGCCGCAGTCGCTGGCTGCCGTCGAAGGCGAGGATCGCGATGTCGATGGTCTGCAGCACCTTGCTCAGCAGCGCGACGGTTTCTTCGACCTTCAGGCGCTGCTCGCGCAGGGTCTGTGCCAGCGCATTGACTTCCCATACCACCTCGCCGATCGCATCGCCGCGCCGCGCGCGCGAGCCGCGCAGGCTGTAATCGCCCTCGCGCAGGGCCTCGAGCAGGTTCGACACCGTGTACAGCGGGTAGGCGACGTTGCCACGCAGGCGCACGGCCAGCACCAGGGTGGGCAGCAATACGGCAGCAGCGATCGCCAGCGCATCGGCCAGCGACACCTTGAGCGCGTACAGCGCCAAGACCAGCGCAAGCAGCGACGGCAGCGCGACACCCAGCGCGCCGAGCATGATGCGCGACTCGAAAGGCATGCGCTGCGGTCGTGGCGGCATCGGCTGGTTCATGGGCTGTGCGCAATGTAGCGGTGTTGGTGGACCGTTGGTGCCGGAGCCTACGCGCCCGACAGACCGAACTTCTCCAGCCGCCGGTACAGCGCTTGTCGACTCACGCCCAGCAGGTCGGCGGCACGCTGGATATTGCCCTCGCTGCGCTCCATGGCGCGGCGGATCATGCGCTCTTCCATCTGCTCGAGGGTGAGCTCATCGGCCGCAGCGCTGTCAGCGAGCGCAGGTGCTGCAGCGCTCTCGCCGGTCGGCAGGCTGAAGTCGAGGTCGGCGATCTCGCGGGTGGAGGCCATCAGCACTGCGCGCTCGATGACGTGCGAAAGCTCGCGCACGTTGCCCGGCCACGCGTAGGCCAGCAGGCGCCGCTCGCAGCTGCTGGCCAGCGCCAGATCGGGTTTGCCATAGCGCTGCCCGAAGCGCGCCAGAAAGCGCCGCGCCATCGGCACGATGTCCTCGCCGCGCTCGCGCAGCGGCGGCAGGCGCAGCTCCACGGTGTTCAGCCGAAACAGCAGGTCCTTGCGAAACGCACCGCGCGCGACGTCGCCGGCCAGCTCCGCGTTGGTCGCCGAGACCAGCCGCACGTCGACCCTTTGCGTGCGCGAGGAGCCCAGCCGCTCGAACTCGCCATCCTCGAGCACGCGCAGCAGCTTGGGCTGCTGCGACAGCGGGATGTTGCCGATCTCGTCCAAGAACAGGGTGCCGCCGTCGGCGACCTCGAAACGCCCGAGGCGATCGCTCTTGGCGTCGGTGAAGGCCCCTTTGGTGTGGCCGAACATTTCCGACTCGAACACGGTCTCGGCGATGCCGCCCATGTTGACCTTGATGAAGGCGCGCTCCGCGCGCTGCGAATTGCGATGCAGCAACTGTGCAATCACACCCTTGCCGGTGCCATTCTCGCCGAGGATGAGCACGTTCGCATCCGTTGGTGCGACCCGCCGTAGCATCTCGAGCATGCCCTGCATCGCGCGCGAATCGGCGATGAACTCGCCATCGGTCGCGCCGCGCAGGATCTGGTTCTCGCGGGTCAGGCGCTGCTCGCGACGACCGGCGGCGGCCAGCGCGAGCTGGTTGCGCAACACCGACAGCAGGCGCGTGTTGTCCCACGGCTTTTCGATGAAATCGCTGGCGGATGCCTGCATCGCGCGCACCGCAAGGTCGACCGAACCCCACGCGGTCATCACGACCACCGGCAGCCCCGGATCCAGCGCGCGCAGGCGTGCGAGCAGCTCGAGCCCCTCGGCACCCGAGGTGGTATCGCGGGTGTAGTTCAGATCGATCAGCGCCACCCCGAACTCGCGCGTGCGCGCGGCCTCGAGCGCCGCTTCGGGCTGGTCGACGACCACGCAAGCAAGACCCTCACCCTTGAGCAGCAGGCGCAGGGCTTCCAGCACATCGCGCTGGTCATCGGCGATCAGGATCGGCAGCATGGCGACAGTGTGTGGTGGTGTGCGTTCGGGTGCAAACGCCGCGCTCAGGGGCGCGGCGCCTCGGTCATCCAGCCGTCGGCGAGTTCGACCACGCGCTGCCCACGCGCGGCGTTTTCCGCATTGTGCGTGACCTGCACGATGGTGGTGCCTTCGCGGTTGATCTGAACCAGCAGGTCCATGATCATCTTGCCCTGGCTTGAGTGCAATGCACCCGTGGGCTCGTCGGCGAGCAGCACCTTGGGCCGCGCAATCACCGCACGCGCCACCGCAACGAGCTGCTGCTGGCCGCCGGAGAGCTGGTTCGGATACAGGTCCTTCTTGCCCACGATCTGGAAGCGGTCGAGGATATCGGCCACGCGCGCCTTGCGCTCGCTCGCAGCGACATCGCGATACGACAGCGGCAGGTCGAGGTTCTCGGCCACGGTGAGGTCATCGATCAGATGATAGTGCTGGAAGATCAAGCCGATCGCTGCGCGCTGCAGTGCCTGGCGCTGCTTGCCGTTGAGCTTGCCGACATCCTGCCCGTCCAGCACGTAGCTGCCTTCGAACTCGCCATCCATCAAGCCGATCACATTGAGCAGGGTGCTCTTGCCCGAGCCCGATGGGCCCATGATGGAAACAAACTCGCCGGCAGCGACGTCGAGGTTGATCTGTCGCAGCACCCACACGCGGCCAGCGGCCAGCGGGTAGGAGCGCTGCACGTTCTTCAGCTCGATCATCGGGGCGTTTCCGCAGTCATGGTTGGATTCGAATCGCTCAATCGTGGCGCAGCGCGACCATCGGATCGACGCGCAGCGCACGCCGCGCCGGCACCAGCGATGCGATGAGCGCCACGCCGCCGAGCACGGTCGCGACCAGCAGCCAGATCCACGGATCGATCTGTACCTGGCCTTGCATGGAGGCCGACAGCAGCAACGCGAACGGCACGCCGAGTGCGAGGCCTGCCGTGAGCCCGATGCCGACTTGCCATGCGCAGCGGCGCAGGATGGTTTTCATCACGTTGCCTGGCGAGGCACCGAGCGCGCGGCGCACACCGATCTCGCGCGTGCGCTGCGCCACGGTGAACCCGACCACGCCATACAGGCCGCCGGCGGCCAGCAACAGCGCGATCAAGCCGAAGGCCGCGTAGATCGTCGACAGCAGGCGCTGGCCAAAATTGGCCACCGCGAGGACTTCGTCGTAGGTGCGAACCCAGTACAGCGGCGTATCGGCATCGATCTCGCGCATCACCGCGACCAGCCGCTGCTTGAATGCCGCCGGGTCGCCGCGCGTGCGCAGCGCGATGCTGGCGAACGACGGTGGATTCTGCGCCTGCGGGATCAGCATCACCTGCTCTGGATCGTCGTCGGCGTCCTCCAGCGTCAACGCCTCGGTCACGCCGACCACCGTGACCACGCGACTGGTGGGAGTAAGCGGCGAGAGGCGAAAACGCATGCCGAGCACATCGCGATCGCCCGCATAGCGCTCGACGAACTTGCGATCGACCATCGCCACCGGCTCGCCGTCGGCGCGATCGCGGGAGTCGATCCAGCGTCCGGACAGCAGGCGCGTGCCGTAGGTCGCGGCGAACTGGGTGTCGATGGTGGCCACAGCGACCCCCGGCGCCTCGTCGCTCGGTGCGGCGGCTTCCGGCAGCATGCGTTGGTTGCCGCCCATGATGCCGGGCATCGCGTCGGACACGGTGGCGGCCTCGACCTCAGCTTCGCCGCGCAGGCGCTCGACGAGGCGCTCGAAGAATTGCTGGCGCGCCGTTGCGGTCGGGTACTGCGTGTCGAACAGTCCGATCCGCGCGGTCAGCAGGCGCTCGGTGCGCACGCCGAGGTCGAACTGATTGAGTGCGGTCACCATCTGCACCATCGCCAGTGCGCCAATCAGCAATGCGGCCGACAGCGCGATCTCGACCATCACCAGCGCGCCACCGACGCGCGCAAAGGCGCCGCCGACCATGCCGCGCCCGCCATCGCGCAATGCGCCGGATACGCCCGCAGACAGTTTCAGCGCCGGCCACAGCCCGCTGAGCAGCCCGGTCACGATGGCGGCGAGCACTGTGGCCAGCACCATGCGCAGGTCCAGATCGAAACGCATCCAGGCCGGCGGGCCGCCATCGCCAGCGCCGGTGATGAATGCTTCCACGGTCCATGACACCGCGAACTGCGCGCCGGCCAGCGCCACGACCGCGGCTGCCAGCGACAGCAGCAGGCTGTGGCTGAGCATCTGGAATACGATCCGTGCGCGCGATGCGCCCAGCGCCACACGCACCGCCAACTCCTGTTGCCGCCCCAGATGCCGCGCCAGCATCAGGTTGGCCGCGTTGCCGCACGCGACCAGCAGCACCAGCAAGGTGGCGACGAACATCACGCCCATGATGTTGCGGGTCTGCGCATCGATGAAGTAGTCGCCCAGACTCACCGATGCCGGACGCGCGCTGCGCGACCAGTTCGGCTCTTCGGCGAGCACCGTGCCATGCCATGCCTCGAACACCGCTTGCACTGCCGGCAGCTCCTGCGTCTGGGCAATCCGCAGCAGCATCTGCATCGGGCGGTCGTCGTTGCGCTGCACGGTGGCCGATTCGCGTGCGGCGACCCACAGCGTCGAGATGCGCGGAAACGCGAACGTCGGCGGCATGATTGCGGCCACGGTGGCGGCTTCGCCGTTGATGCGCACCGCGCGCCCGATGATCGCGGGATCGCCCAGATAGCGGGTTTGCCAGACCTCGTAGCCGAGCGCCACACGCAGCGGCGCGCCGGGGGCTGCGTCGCTGGCCGCAAATCCGCTGCCGAGGATCGGCGCGACACCCAGCACCTCGAACAAGTTCGGGCTTACGAAACTGCCGTCATGGCGCTCGGCACGCTGGCCATCGACCAGGTTCACCGTGCCATCGCTCCAGCCGGCAACCTGCGCCTTGCCCTGCAAGCGCAGCGCCAGCTCGTCCGCATCGCGCTGCGGCACGCTGTCGAGATCTTCGAGATCGCTGCCATCGGTCAGCAGCCCGGCGACGTACAGCTGCTGCGGCTGCGCGAACGGCAACGGGCGCAGCAGCATGCCGTTGAGCAGCGCGACTACGTAAAGCACGGTGCCGAGACCGGCGCTGAGCACCGCGACCACCAGCAGCGACCATGCGGGTCGCGCGAGCAGATCGCGCGCGGCGTTGCGGATTTCGTGCAGCAACAGGTTCATCTTGGGCTCCGAGGGGGATGATGGATCAGCACGGCGCGGTGGTTCATTCGCCGCGCAAGCTGACGGCGGGATCCACTGCTGCCGCCCGGCGCGCCGGCAGCCAGCTGGCAAGCATGGTTGCCGCGGCAACTGCGGCGATCGCCAGCAGATACGCCCACACAAGCTCGTTGCCAAAACCGAACAGCTGCGAGCGCAGCACCGCGAGTGCGGCCCATGCAGCGGCAGCACCCAGCAGAATTCCGATGCCGGCGATGCGCAGCGACGCGGCGAACACGCCGCGTAACAGCACATCCGGCCGCGCGCCGAGCGCCAGCCGCAGCGCGAACTCGGGCACCCGTTGGCGCTGCACGAAGGCGGCCAGCGCATACACGCCGAAGCCGGCCAGCAACAACGCGCACGCAGCGAAGGCGCCAAGCAGTTGGCCAAACAGCGCGGTGGTGCGGGTCTGCTGCGCCAGTTCGTCGCCCAGCGAGAAGGTGCGGGTGAACGCTTCATCCGGCGCTTCGGCGTGGATCGCGCGTTCGATCGCCGCCAGCGCCTGCGCTGGCGGCAGCGCGGAGCGCGCCAGGAAGGTCATGCCCTGCCATGGCGACTGCGCGAACGGCACCAGGATCTCCGGCTGCGGCAACGCACGCGGACCGCTGTTGCGGATATCGGCCATCACGCCGACCACGGTGAACTGGATGCGCGGGCCGGAACCGATCGGCAGACCGACCCGACGTCCGATTGGATCGGCGTCGCCAAAGCTCGCGCGCGCCAGCGACTGGTTGATGATCGCCACCGGCGCGCTGTCGGCACGATCATCGATCCCGATATCGCGGCCGCGCAGCAGCGGGATCTCCAGCGTGTCGAGGTAGCCGGGCGCGACACGGCGCAAGGTGGCCTGATAGTTCTCGGCTTGCGGACGATCCGGCAGCTGCAGATCGATCTCCCAGCTGCCGATCACCGACAGCGGGGCGGCAGTGGTCAGCGCGGCCGCATCGATCCCGGGCTCTGCGCGAAGGCGCTCGAGCACGCTGGCGCCGAAGCGACGCCACTCGTCCATCTCGCCGTCGCGAAACAGCTGTACGGCGTGCGCGTCGTGGTACCGATAGCCGGGGGTTATGCCGTGCAGCGAGTACAGGCTCAGCGCAATGGCGCCGGCGGCAACCAGCGCCACGGTCGACATCGCCACACCCACCATCGGGCCCACGCGCAGTGCGCGACTGCGCGCAGCCAGCACGCGCGCGCCAGCGCTCAAGGCAGCGTCTGGTCGCGCCTGCACACGCGCGCCCAGCAGTGCTGCAAGCACGACGGCTGCGAGGGTCAACAGCAAGGCAGCGAGCATCACCCCGGAATCGATATCGAGGCTCTCGCCGCGCGGCAAGGCTTGTGCGAGCGCGTCGCCGACCAGTTGCAGCCCGGCCTGCGCCACGGCAGTGCCTACCAGCGCACCAAGCAACGCGAGCACGCACAGCTCCATCACGATCACGCGCAGCACCCGCGCCCGCGATGCACCCAGGGCCTGCACCAACGCGTGCACGCGCTGGCGTTGCACCACGCGCGCATGCATCAGCAAGCCGACATTGATGCAGGCGATGCCCAATACCAGCAGTGCGATCGCGAAACAGCCCCACAGCACCCAACGCGTGTCGCCCAGCAGCCGGTCGACGATCGGCGTCAGGCGCGGACGCCACTGCGCATCCGGCTCACCGCGCGCGGACAGAATATCAACCGCGATCTTGTCGAGCTCGGCCTGCGCTTCAGCGCGGTTCGCCTGCGGCGCCAGACGCGCGATGCCGCTCAGGAATCGACCCTGTGTCCACAGCGGCGAATCTTCGCCCACCGCATCGCGCGAGGACAGCGGCAGCCACATGCCGACATCGGTGCTCGGGTAGTCGAAGTCCGCCGGCATCACGCCGACGACTTCGAATTCACCGTAGGCGGTGGCGAAGGTTTTGCCGACGGCGTCTGCGGCGCCGGCGAACATCCGCATCCATTCGCGATGCGACAGCACGGCGAGGTTGGTGGCACTGGCGTAGTGACTGGCATCGAGCGCGCGCCCGAGGATCGGCGTGCTTCCGACAGCGGCGAAGAACTGCTCACTGACACCGAGCACGGTGACTTCGCGCGGCGGTCCCTGCGCAGGCGTCAGCGTCACACCGCTCCAGTTGTGGAAGGCGAACGCTGCAAGGCTGCGCGTACCGGCTGCAATGGTCTGCGCTTCGGCGGTGCTCAATCCACCGTCGGCCGCGAGTGCGGTGTTGTAGCCGTCGACCACCATCAGGCGCTCCGCCTGCGGGTAGGGCAGTGCATCGAGCACCACCGCCTTGAGCACGCTGAACATCGATACCGCACTGGCCAGGCCGAGGGCCAGGATCAGCACGCATGCTGCAGAAAAGCCGGGCGCGTGCAGCAAACCGCGCACGCTGCGCTTGAGATCGTCATGCACGTTGCTCATGGCCGGTTCGCCTCGTTTCCGATCCGCTGGTGCAGAAAACGAACGCCGTGCAGCTTGAGCAG
>JBBSDI010000073.1:0-12665 GCA_038249585.1 Lysobacterales bacterium
CAACGGCGATTCCTGCAGCCGCAGGTGGCGCAGCGCAGCGCCCGCGCCGAGGCGCAGCGACTCGACGACATTGCTCAACTGCGCTGCCGCAGACTCGCCCACGTGCTGCTCGATCACCGTCGCCGATGCGCCGGGTGCAAGCGTGATCGTGTGGCGCAGATGCCAGGCTAGATCGGCGCCCGTATCCGCACCTGCGAACACCAGATGGATCGGCTGCTCCGCGACCGTGCCTGCGGCAATTTTGAGCCACACGCCGTCGGCGGCCAGCGCGGTGTTCAACTGCACAAGGCCCACGCCGTGTTCGTCTTCGCTGCTGGCGAACGTCATCCGTGCGGTTTCCGGATCGCTGCCCAGAACGCTGGAGAGAGGTCGCAGGTCGACACCCGCAGGCAGCGCGTCCAGCCGCGACATCTCGGGCCGGAAAGTGCCGTTGAGAAACACCAGGCGTGGGCCGGTCAGTCCCTCCAGCAGCATCTTTTCAAGGTCGATCGGGCGCTGCGCAGCGTCGGGATCACCAACTGTCGGCGTACGGCCCTGCAGCGCTTTGAGCTGGGTGTATTTCCACGCCTCATCGCGCGGACCGGGCACACCGGTTGCCTCGAAGCCCTGGCGCGCGACCTGCCGCAGTTCGACCAGCCAGCCGGGCGCCGGACCCGGCACTGTGGTCGCGCCATCCAGCTGCGACCGCACGAAGGCGCTCATGCCGCGCCCGCCAGTTGACGCTCGCGGATCCACGCGTAGCCCTGCTCCTCCAGCTTCAGGGCCAGGTCCTTGTCGCCCGACTGCACGATGCGACCGTCGGCAAGCACGTGCACGCGATCGGGCACGATGTAGTCGAGCAGGCGCTGGTAGTGGGTGATCACGATGAACGCGCGCGCCGGATCGCGCAGCTTGTTCACCCCGTCGGCGACCAGCTTCAGCGCGTCGATGTCGAGTCCGGAGTCGGTCTCGTCGAGGATCGCCAACTGCGGCTCGAGCACCGCCATCTGAAAGATCTCGTTGCGCTTTTTCTCGCCGCCGGAAAAACCCTCGTTCACCGCGCGATGCAGCAGCTCATCGGAGATATGCAGCACGCGCAGCGTTTCGCGCACGCGCTTGAGGAACTGCATCGAATCCAGCTCGGCCTCACCACGCGCGCGCCGCTGCGCGTTCAACGCGGCGCGCAGGAAGTAGGTGTTGTTCACACCCGGAATCTCGACGGGATACTGGAACGCGAGGAACACGCCCTTGGCCGCGCGCTGCTCGGGCGGCAGGGCCAACAGATCCTCGCCCTGGTACACCACGCTGCCCGCTGTCACCTCATAACCCTCGCGCCCGGCCAGCACATTGCCCAGCGTCGACTTGCCCGCACCATTGGGGCCCATGATCGCGTGCACTTCGCCGGCTGCGACCTCCAGCGACAGACCCGTGAGGATTTCCTTGCCGGCGACGCGGACGTGGAGGTTGGAGATGGTGAGCATGGCGTGGGTTTGCTGTGGTGGGTGGTAGGTGGTCGGCAGAGGGTGGTGGGTGGTGGGTGGCTGATGGAACTGGGCAGATCGCAAAGCTGAACTAGCCCACCGCGCCCTCCAGACTGACTTCCAGCAGCTTCTTCGCCTCCACCGCAAACTCCATCGGCAGTTGCTTGAATACCTGCTTGCAGAAGCCGTCGACGATCATCGACACGGCATCTTCTTCACCGATGCCGCGCGCGAGGCAGTAGAACAGCTGGTCGTCGGAGATCTTCGAGGTGGTCGCCTCGTGTTCGACGATGGCGCCGGGATTCTTCACTTCGATGTACGGAAAAGTGTGGGCGCCGCAGCGCTTGCCGATCAGCAGCGAATCGCACTGGGTGTAGTTGCGCGCGCCGGCAGCGTTGCGCTCGACCTTGACCAGCCCGCGATAGGTGTTCTGGCCGCGGCCTGCCGAGATGCCCTTGGCGATGATCTTCGAGCGCGTGTTGCGGCCGAGGTGGATCATCTTGGTGCCGGTGTCGGCCTGCTGCCGGTGGTTGGTCAGGGCCACCGAATAGAACTCGCCGACCGAGTCGTCGCCGCGCAGCACGCAGCTGGGGTACTTCCAGGTGATCGCCGAACCGGTTTCGACCTGGGTCCAGGAGATCTTGCTGCGCGCGCCGCGACACTCGCCGCGCTTGGTCACGAAATTGTAGATGCCACCGACGCCGTTCTCGTCGCCGGGGTACCAGTTCTGCACCGTCGAATACTTGATCTGCGCATCGTCGAGCGCGACGAGCTCCACCACTGCGGCATGCAGCTGGTTCTCATCGCGCATCGGCGCGGTGCAGCCTTCCAGATACGACACGTGGCTGCCTTCTTCGGCCACGATCAACGTGCGCTCGAACTGGCCGGTTTCCGCCGCATTGATGCGGAAATAGGTGCTCAACTCCATCGGGCAGCGCACGCCTTTGGGAATGAACACGAAGCTGCCGTCGGAAAACACCGCGGAGTTCAGCGCCGCGAAGTAGTTGTCGCCCTGCGGCACCACGGTGCCGAGGTACTTCTTGATCAGCTCGGCATGCTCATGCACCGCCTCGCTGAACGAGCAGAAGATCACCCCGGCCTTGCGCAGCTCGTCCTTGAAGGTGGTGCCGACCGAGACCGAGTCGAACACCGCGTCGACCGCCACGCCGGCCAGACGCGCGCGCTCGTGCAGCGGCACGCCGAGCTTTTCGTAGGTTTCCAACAGCTTCGGGTCGACCTCGTCGAGCGAGGCGAATTTCTTCTTCGGTGCCGCGAAGTAGCTGATCGACTGATAGTCGATCGGCGCGATGTTCAGCTTGGCCCAGTCGGGCGGCGTCATCGTCAACCAGTGGCGATAGGCAGCCAGCCGCCATTCGGTCATCCAGGCAGGCTCGTTCTTGCGCGCCGATATCGCGCGCACCACGTCCTCGCCGAGCCCCGGCGCCATGATTTCGGTCTCGATATCGGTAACGAAGCCCGCGTCGTAGCGTTTGGCGAGCTGGTCTTGTACCGCTTGTTCGGTGACGGCCATCGATGATCCTCAGGAAGTCGCGGCATCGGTGCGCAGCACGCGGATCGGAATCCGCCGCAGCGCGGGTTTGGGCAACATGTCTGCAAGCGTGACCGCGCGCAGCGCGGCTTCGATCGCGACGCTGATCCGGCGCCAATTGGCCTGCACGCCACAGTAACCCTCATGGCCACAGGACCCTTCCTCGACCACGCATTCGGTCATGCCGATCGGTCCTTCCATCGCAGCGACCACGTCGGCGATGGTGATGGCCGCAGGCGCGCGCGCGAGGCGATAGCCGCCACCAGCGCCGCGACGCGACTCGACCAGACCCGCGTTGGCCAGACTCTTGAGCACCTTGGCCGTGGTCGGTGCTTCCACCCGCGAGCGCGCCGCCAGATCGGCAGCGCTGAACTGGGTGTCGTGTTCTGCCGCCATGGTGGTCAGCAGAACGGTCGCATAGTCGGTCAGTTTGGCGATCCGCAGCACGGTCCACTCCTCAATCAGGACTGGAATGGTACTGTTTAATCACCACCTGCGTCAAAGGCGGACGATACTCACCGATCGTGCACGCGTTGCGGCTGTGCGCCGCGTTCGTACCAGCCGCGCGTGCGGTTGACGATCGCGACCACGGTCAACATCACCGGCACCTCGATCAGTACCCCGACCACGGTGGCCAGCGCAGCACCGGATTGCACGCCGAACAGGCTGACCGCGGCAGCCACCGCAAGCTCGAAGAAGTTGCTCGCGCCGATCAATGCCGATGGGCCCGGCACGCAATGCGCCACACCAAAGCGGCGATTGAGCCAGTAGGCCAGCCCCGCATTGAAATACACCTGAATGAGAATCGGCACCGCGAGCAGCGCGATGATCAGCGGCTTGGCCAGGATCTGCTGGCCCTGGAATCCGAACAGCAATACGAGCATGAGCAGCAGGGCCAGCAGCGACAGCGGCCCGAGCCGTGCGAGCAAAGCGGCCAGTGCGGGCTCACCGCCGCGCGCGAGCACCGCCCGCCGCCACAGCACCGCCACCACCACCGGCACCACGATGTACAGCGCTACCGACAGCAACAAGGTCTGCCATGGCACCACGATCGACGACAGGCCCAGCAACAAGGCCACGATCGGCGCGAAGGCCACCACCATGATCGCGTTGTTGAGTGCGACCTGGCTGAGCGTGAAGCGCGCGTCACCGCCGCACAGGTTGCTCCACACGAAGACCATCGCCGTGCACGGTGCGGCAGCCAGCAGGATCAGCCCGGCGATATAGGCATCGTGCTGGTCGGCCGGCAACAGGTCGGCGAACAGATGGCGAATGAAGATCCACGCCAGCAGCGCCATGCTGAACGGTTTGATCGCCCAGTTGACGAATACCGTCACGCCGATGCCCTTCCACTGCGCGCGCACCTCGCCCATGGCGCCGAAGTCGATCTTCAGCAGCATCGGCACGATCATCAGCCAGATCAACACCGCCACCGGCAGGTTGACCTTTGCGATCTGCGCCTCGCTGAGAACCACGAATGCGGACGGAAACAGGTATCCGAGCGCCGTGCCGGCGACGATGCACACGCCAACCCACAGGGTCAGATAGCGCTCGAACAGGTTCACGCCGCGTCGCGTCCGATGCGGTCGAGCACGCCGCGCCACTCGCTGCGCGGCAGCGACTCCAGCGGCAGGTCGAGCAGTTTGCGTACGCGCGCGATCGCGATCGCATGGGCATCGCTGAATGCGCGCTCGACTGCGGCCGCGGGCGCGGTCACCGCCGCCGGATCCGCCTGCCCCCAGTGGCTGCGTACGAAGCCGCCAAAGAACACCGGACAGGTCTCGCCCGCGGCGCGATCGCACACCGTCACCACGATGTCGAACGCCGGTGCATCATCGGCGCTGAACTCGTCCCACGACTTCGAGCGCAGGTCTGCGGTCGCAATGCCGCTGCGCTGTAATTGCGCGATTGCGGCCGGATTGACGTTGCCGGTCGGAAAGCTGCCCGCACTGCTGGCAACAAAGCGCCCGCGTGCGAGATGGTTCAGCGTGGCCTCGGCGAGCACGCTGCGCGCCGAGTTGCCGGTACACAGGAACAAAACGCTCAGGGGCCTGTTCATGCTCGAATGCAGATCTCGATAGTGTCAAACGCACAGCATCGGGTCGGAGTGTGACGGTTGATGTCGCCGGCTGAGTGGCGCGCAGCTGCCGACATCAACCGCGCGTTCATTGTCCATCCGCCGATGGTTTTCGAATTGTCGAAGCGCGTCAAGATGCGCAGGAGACGTGGCATGGCCGGGGATGTCGGGCTGCAGTGTCTGAGCCGTCCTGAAGGCGACTGCGGAACTCCCGATCGCCGCAGTCGCTGCCATGGCAGCTGCCACCGGGGAAAGCCAAGCTGCCCTCGAATTGCCCTGACCACGATTGGCCGGCTGCACCGCCGCTGCGTAAACTGCGCACTGCCTCCACATGATTCGCCCATGAGCCCGACCCCCTCTCGCCGCGACGCCCTGCGCGCCTTTGCCGCCCAACAGCTTGGCGACGATCAGGTGCAGCCGCAGCCCGCGTCCGCCGACGCCAGCTTCCGCGGCTACTGGCGGGTGCACAGCGCGGGGCGCAGCTACGTGCTGATGGACGCTCCACCCGACAAGGAAGACATCGCGCCCTGGCTGGATGTGGGCCGGCGTCTCCGCGTTGCGGGACTGAATGCACCGAAGGTGCTTGCCACCGACCTCGACGCCGGCTTCGTGCTGATGGACGACATGGGTGAGCGCCAGTACCTGCCGGAGCTGAACGCACATACGGTCGACGCACTCTACGCTGATGCACTCGGCGCACTGCTGCGCATGCAGGTCGGCGTCGACACCGACGGCCTGCCCGACTACGACCATCGGCGTCTGGTCGACGAAATGGAGCTGATGCCGACCTGGTTCGTGCAGCGCCATCTCGGCATCAAGCCCGAGTGCGAAGACTGGGACGTGATCGAATCGATGTTCGGCACCCTCACCCGCAGCGCACTGCTGCAACCGCGTCGCTTCGTGCACCGCGACTTTCACTCGCGCAACCTGATGCTGGTGCCCGGCGCCAATCCCGGCATCATCGATTTCCAGGATGCGGTGCGCGGGCCGCTGACCTACGACCTGGTGTCGCTGCTGCGCGACTGCTACATCGCCTGGCCGCGCGAGCAGGTGCTCGACTGGGCCGAGTCGCATCGACTGCATCTGCGCGCGGCCGGCGCCACCGACGCCGATGCCGCCACCTGGAAGCGCTGGTTCGACCTGATGGGAATGCAGCGCCACCTCAAGGTGCTCGGCATCTTCTGCCGGCTGTGCTACCGCGACGGCAAGGCCGGGTACCTCAACGACCTTCCGCTGGTGCTGCGCTACACGCTGGACGTTGCCGATGAGTATGCCGAGATGCACGAATTCGGCGACTGGCTGCGCCGCGTGGTCGGCGCGCGCGACCTCACGATCGCCGCGTGAGCATCCGACCGCCCGCGCTGATCCTCGCTGCCGGCCGCGGCGAGCGGATGCGTCCGCTGACCGATGCCATTCCCAAGCCGCTGCTGCAGGTCGGTGGCAAGCGTCTGATCGAATGGCATCTGGAGGCGCTCGCTCGCGCAGGCTGGCGCGAGGTGGTGATCAACACCGCCCATCTCGCAGCGCAGTTCCCCGCCGCGCTGGGCGATGGCGCACGCTACGGCCTGTCGATCCGCTATTCCTTCGAGGGCAGTCAAGCGCTGGAAACCGGCGGCGGCATGCTGCACGCGCAGCGCTTGATCGATGCGCCGTGGTTCATCGCGATCAATGGCGATATCCACTGCGACTTCGACCTGCAACGATTCGCAGAGCCGCCGGAGCATCTCGCAACCATCGTGCTGGTCGACAATCCGCAACAACATGCACAGGGCGATTTCTGGCTCGGCTCCGATGGCACGGTCGGGGATGACGCGCCACCGTCGAGCGACGCGGTGCGTCTGACCTTCGCCGGCATCGGCAGCTATCGCCGTGAACTGCTCGACGACTGGCGCAGCATCATCGGCGCCGCGCCGGACGCGACCCTCGATCCCCCGCGATTCCCGCTGGCGCCGCTGCTGCGCGCGGCCATGCGGCAAGCGCGCATCGGCGGCATCCACCACCGCGGCCACTGGACCGATGTGGGAACGCCGGAGCGACTGGCGCAACTCGATCGGCGCCTGAATGCCGCGGGGCCAGGCTAGCGCAGGATTCGCCGGGCGAATGGCGAATGGCGAGTGGCCAACAGGATGCAGGCTGGCAGTTCGTGCCGAGGTGCGGTGTGGGAGCCGGCATGACGGCGACCGCGGAAGTTCAGGTCGCCGCAGTCGCGGCTAGTCCGGTGCCGGACAACCTGCCGCGCCGTCGCGTCCCGCACCCGCCGCGCCATAGCCTGGCATGTTTTCCCGGTACCAGTCCTGCAATGCGGGCAGGTTCTGCCATGCCACCATTGGATGCAGGTGGTGCATGGTGTGGTAGCCGATGTGGTGCGGGTACAGCAGCATCCGGTTCACCCAACCGTCGGTGTGATCGCGGGTGATGCCGCGCACGGTTGCCGGATCGCGGTCATGCACCAGCACATGCCGGTGCTCGGCGACCACGCGATTTGCATTGAACAGGGCTGCCAGCAGTAGCGGCAGCAGATAGCCGAAAGCCACTGCGATCGGGAACCAGGCGCCGATCGAAGCCACGATCACGAAGAACAGCGCCTGACCCGGCTCGGCGCGCAGACACTGCATGATCTCGGCATCGTCGCGCAGATCGCGGCCGCTGCGATCGCCGAGCAGCACGCGGGCATAGCCGTTGCGCAGCGCCGGCCAGCGCAGTGCCGCAACACCGATGAAGCTGCGCAGGACCCATGCCGGTGGCAGCACCAGACCCTGCAATCGCGCGCGCAGCGCCGGCCACCAGCGATCGGAGGCGCCCGGCTTGAAGTATGGATCCTGCACCATGCAGCTGTCGCGATGGTGACGCAGGTGGTGATGGCGCATCGCTTCCAGCGTGGTGGTGATCGGATAGCCGGCCAGCAGCTGCAGCCAGCGGGCCTGCGTCGAGTCTGGTCGCTGCCGCAGGTGACAGGCGTCGTGCAGCACCACGCCCAGTGCATGCAGGCGCCCGGCGATCAGCACGGCGCACACGATCTGCAGCGGCCACCACGGAGCAGGGATCAGCGCCATCGCAACCCAGCAGCACACGATCAGCAGCCAATCGCGCAATGCGGTGTGCTGGAGTGCGCGCAGATTCGCCGGCTCGCGCAGCACCGGCGGCAGATCTTCAGCGCGGATCGGCATGCTCATGCGCGGGCCAGATCCATGTACGGCACCCGATCGTCGATCCGCGCCGCAGCCTGCGCATCGCCGGGAAAATGCACCACATACAGCCGCCCCGCAGACGCGATCGATCGGTAGTCGGACAACGCTGCCGCGAGCGGGTCGCGCTCATGCAACGCAGCTATCGCGTAGTGCCACGCGCCGCCGCGCAGGCTGCGGTAGGCGCAGCGCAGCAATCCGCGCCACAGCGGCAGATCGTCCTCGCGCAGCACGATGTTCGACAGGTACACGTAGGGAATGCGCTGCCCGCGTGCGGGCATTGGCTTGAGCGGCAGCACGCGCGCGGCCACGTTGTACGCCGGCCGCAGTGCGGCCAGCAATGCCGAGTACGCCTCGATATGGGTCTGGCGTACGCTTTGTTGATCCCACGCGGCAACGCAGCCGAGCAGGCGGCTGCCCGCTTCGGCCACGAAATAGTCGCTCGGCGACAGGCACGGCAGGTTCGCATAGTCGACGCGGGCAAACTGTCGTCGCGGTGCAGCCGCCGCATGCAGTTCGCGCAAAGCCGCAGCATCCTCGGCGCGGGCGCGGCGGAACTGCACGCCGGGCACCGGCAGGGCTGCGCGCGGCAGGTCGAGATGGATCGCTGGCGAGCGCATGCGGCCGCAGTCGCGCAGCACCGGAAACCCGGCGCGACCGCTGGTGAAGGTGTCGATCGCGCGCCGATTGCCGTCGAGGATCACGGCCAGATAAAAGTCGACGTGATCGTCGGCATGCCAGTCGCGGAACACGCGCAGTCCGCGCGCCAGCAGGGTGCCACCACGCGCCTGCGGCGCGAGGCGAAAGTCCGATAGCAGCCCCACGCGCTGCGGCTCGCCGTTGACGAACACCCTGGTCATCATGCGCGTGGCCATGCCGACCACCGCGCCATCGTCCTGATCGACGCACTTGAGCACCTGCGGCGCTTCGCCCTGCACCGCACAACCGTCGAAATACGACGGCTCGCGCCGAAAACTGACCGACAACGGACCGGCCATCCAGTCCTGCGCCATGCGCGTGCGCAGCGCGGCATCGTCGGCTGCACCGGCCACGCTGAAGCGATAGCGGGTCATGGCGTCAGCTGCGCCAGATCGGGCTCGTCGACGCGCCCGAGCACGCCGGGCTTGGCATCGCCCAGCCGTTGCCCACGCGCCTGCGACAGTGCCTGCAAACGCGCGGCCAACAGATCGATGCGGCGCGCGGAAACCGCGCCAAGCTGGCCGAGTTCGCGCGCATGCGCGTACTGCGGATTGGCGCTGAGTGCCTCATCCAGACGCAGCGCCAGTTGGGCTGCCGCATGGGCATCAAGTGTTTGTGCATCGAGCAGCAGTTCGTAGCGTGGCGCCGGCTGCAGCTGCGGCAGCAGTCGCGCAGCCAGACCCGCATCGATGCCGATCGATGCGCAGCTTGCCAGCACAAAGGCTTCGGTCAGCTTCTCGCCGCACAGATCGCTGCAGTCGCTGCCGCGCCCCAGCAGGCGCATGCGCGGCGCACCAGACCACCAGCCGGTGATCCGCACGCGATCTCCGAGGCGGTAGCGATACAGACCCGCAGACGTGCTCATCACCACCGCATACTCCGCACCGCACTGCACCTCGTCGCAGGCCAGCACGCGGCCGTGATCGTCCTCGAACTCGATCACGCTGGAGGTGATCGCGGCAACCGGATCGCCACCATCGCACAGCGCCACGCTGAGCATGCCTTCGGTCGCAAGCAGACCCTTGCCCTGCACCGGTGCTGCAGGAAACTCGCGCGAGAGCTGTTGCGCCCACGGACCCGCACTGGCATCGGCCCAGCAAGAGATCAGCGCCAGCTGCGGCCAAATCGCGGGCCAGTCGGGGCGCGCCGCAGACAGCGCCGCTGCAACCATCCGCGCGCGCGCAGGATCGGCAGCGGGCGCCGGCAATGCAACCTGCAACGCGGAGGGAATCGCAGCCGCCCAGCGTCCGTCGGCAATCGCCTGCGCCAGCTCGGCGCGGCGCAGCACCGCATGCCGGCACAGCTCCAGCCAGAACGTCGGACTCCACACCGAAACCAGCGCAAGGCTGGCATCGCACAGCAGGATCTGCAGCGTCAGCATGCGCCAATCGTCGATTGCGGCGATGGACGCCACGGCCGGTGGCACGGCCAGCACCGAAGCCAGCGCAGGTGCCGCCGCGCCGAAGTACGCCGCATCGCTCGCAAGCCCGATCCGTACCCCACCGCGCGTTACTCCCGGCGCGCGCGCAACCGGACTGATCGACCAGTAACTGCTGCCGGCGGTCACCGCCGGCCGCGCCGTGCACAGATCGTCGATCCATGCGTACAAACCGTTCTGCAGCGCGGCCAATCCGCTCGCGGTCAGCGGGATCAGGCGCGCTGCACCGCTGCTGCCACCGGTGTATTCGAAGGCAAGCAGCGGCTCGTCGACCAGTCGCCGCGAATCGCCCTCGGCCATCGCCGCAATGTCGGCCGCATGCTGTTGCGGATCGCGCAGCGGCACCATGCGCTGGAATGCAGCCAGGCCATCGATCTGCGCAAAGCCGTGACGGCGGCCGAAGTCGCTGCCTGCGTGATGCGCCATGATCGATGCGAGCAGTGCTTCCTGCGCAGCACGCGGTGTCGCGGCCGCCGCTGCAAAGCGCGCCCGCGCGCCACCCACGTGCGCGGCGAGCTCAGTCCAGCCCATCGCGCATGCCCTGCTCGAAACCGGACCTCACGGCTGCCCGCAAGTTGTCGACACACAGCCGGGTCAGGCAGACCAGCTCATCGCCATTTCTGTAGCCCGGATTGCGGGAAAGGAAAAACGCAACCTCGGGCCGCGCGGCCACGTGCGCCGGCACGTCGGCGATATCCGCTTTCAGATGCCCGTGCGATTGCGGAAAGCGGATCACGCCGCGCGCCGGATCGTAGTCGGCGCCAAAACGCGCAGTGGCGAACTGCTCTGCCAGTGCACGCAGTCGGGGATCGTCACGCGCGTGATGCGGAAAGTAATGCTGCGAGAAAAGCCCCAGATAGCGATAGGTGCGGTGGCCCTTGGAGATCAGCAGCCAGTACAGCGGAAGCTCCGGCGTGGCCGCGTGCACAGCGCCCGCGAGGCGCGCGAAACTTCGGCTGAGCGTCTGGTCGCCCCACCACTCGCGGTCGATGATGGTGTCGCCGGAGAACAGCACCAGCGCCGGCCCGCTGGCGGTGTCGTGGCGATCGACCGCAACGGTGGAGAATCCGGCCAGACCACGCGGCGAGTCGAGCACGATCACATGGCGCTTGTTCGCAAGATCGTGTTCGAAGCGCGCACGCTCGCAGGCGTCGTAGTACTGCGTGTGCAGCGCAAACATCCGATCGACCAGCGCACCATCGAGCGCGGCGACCGCGACGATCCGCGACAGCAATCGTGGTGCGGCTGCAGGCGTGCTCAAAGCACCAGACTCACTTCCCTGCACTCGCCCGCCGGCGGTGGCGCCCGGCGCTCGGCCAGCGCGCGGCGCCAGCCGCGGATCGCGGGCGCCAGCAGATCCGCCCGCGTGCTTTGCGTGCGCCGCGGTGCGAAGCGACGCTGGTTGTCGGCCACCAGATCCAGCATGCGCACGTCCTGGCGGATGATCCAGCGCGACACCGGCTCGAACGCCAGCCGCACCAGCGGCCCCCACAGCGGAAAACGAAACGACATCACGGTGAACACCTCGACCCCGCCGTCGGCGAGCGGACAGCAGGTCGAGGTGATGTTGTAGGCGCGACCGTCGGAGAACACATAGTCGACGCGACTGGTTGCAGGTGCGATGAAGCGGTCGGTGTGGCGCATGCCGCTGGCCGGTGGTGCAAACAGCGCCCAGATCACGCTGCGCTTGCGCGGCTCCTCGAAGTACTCGGCCACCGCCCCATCGTCGAGCATGGTGACGGTGGCGCGCACCGGTTTCCCGGTGGGTGAGCGGAACCAGCCGCGATGCACGAAGGTCGCGTGCGGGCAGTCCAGGAAATTCTCCAGGCACGCCTCCACACCGGCGCGAAAGCGGGTCTTCATGATGAAGCGGGTCCAGCCCGGTTCGCCCACCGTGGCGATGCGCGGCACGCTGCAAGGCACGCCCGCGCCAGGCCACACCCACAGCAGCCCGTCCTGTTCCTGCGCCGGATAGCTCACGCCACGCAGCTCATCGGGTATCCGCGCGTCGTGCCCCAACGCAGGCACATGGGCAACCCGCCCGGCGCCGTCGTACTCCCAACCGTGATACGGACAGCGCAGCCTGCCCGCACACACCCGACCCGCCGACAGCGGGGCATGGCGATGCGCGCAACGATCTTCCAGCACCGCCGCGCGACCCAGCGCGTCGCGAAACGCCACCAGAGGCTGGTCGAACAGCTGCAGGCCCAGCGGCCGGCGTGCGCCCAGATCGCTGCTGCGGCACACCGCATACCAG